>JAFDJI010000336.1 GCA_019307545.1 Deltaproteobacteria bacterium
TTTGGAGCAGCGCGTCCAGGTACGGCTCCGAGAACACCATCAGGCGCCGGGTCTGCACGCGATCTGCTACGTACGCCAACAGTTCCAGGGAGGGCAGGGACTTGGTCACCAGCCGCAGCGCCACCTGCTCTCCCACCTGCCCGCGGATGCGGTCGGCGTTGTGGTCGAGGGCGTCCAGGTCCACCAAGGCCACGTTGGTGCCAGGCACGACCTGTCGTAGCTCGGCGTTCAGTGCCGCGTGGGCGGGGCTGTAGCCGCCTCCGAGATCGGCCGGGCGCATCCAGAGTACGAGGCCGACGACCAGCGCGAGGGCCACCAGCCACCACCACCGCTTGAACAGGGCTCTCATCGGGATTCTCCGAGGTACACGGGCAGGCTACCAGCCCCCCATCCACCCGGCGAGGACGCACGCGTCACGGGCGCGCTGGAACCGGGAGGCCGTTTGCGGCAGAGTGGTTCGGAGGAGGAGCATGCCGACGGGGAGCCGGTGGATGATCGCAGTGCTCGTCGCGGCGGCCGTCGTGGTGGTCGGCGGGCGGCAGAGTGGTTCGGAGGAGGAGCATGCCGACGGGGAGCCGGTGGATGATCGCAGTGCTCGTCGCGGCGGCCGTCGTGGTGGTCGGCGGGGTCTGGTACTGGTTTGGGGCGGCGACCTCCGTCCAGCCGCTGCGCATCGGTACGGGCGGCATCGGGGGCACCTACTACCCGCTGGGGCAGGGCCTGGCCGAGGTGTTCAACAGCGCGTTGCCCGACCGGGTGCACGCGGAGGTGCTCGAGACCTCGGGGAGCAACGACAACGCCCGACGGCTGGAGGCGGGCGAGGTCGAGATGGCCATCATCCAGAACGACACCGAGGTGAGCGCCGCGGTGCGCGCCATCGCGCCGCTGTACCCCGAGGTGCTCCAAGTCGTGGTGCGCGCGGACGCCGGGATCGGAACGATCGAGGACGCCTGGGGTCACCCGATTTCGGCGGGGCCAGCGGGAAGCGGTACCGATGTGCTGGCGAGCAGGGTGCTGGACCACTTTGGGATGGCGGCGTACGCCGACACCCTGGTGCACTGCAGCACCTCGGAGGCGGTGGAGCGCTTCGAGCGAGGCGAGATCGACGGCGCATTCATCGTGTCGGGGCTCAAGTCGTCCGCGGTCGCCAGACTGCTGTCGGGGCAGGGCCGGTTGCTGTCCTTGGGCGATCCGGCTCAGGTTGGCTCCGCGCTCGAAGGTCTACGCGTCAGCCACCCGTTCCTGAGTCGGAGCGTGATCCCCGCGCGTACGTATGGGGAGCAGCCGGTCGAGCCGGTGGGCAGCGTGGCGGTCCAGGCGGTGCTGGTGGTGCGGGCCGACCTGGAGGCTCGACTGGTGCACGACCTCACCGCGGCGATCTTCGAGAACCGGGTGGGTCTGATGAAGGCGCACCGTGCCGCGGCGCACTTGAGCGAGCAGTTCGATCCCTCGGCGCTGCAGGCTCCGCTGCACGAAGGTGCCGAGCAGTACTACCGGCGCGACGCCCCGCCGTTCTATGTCGCGTACGCCGAGTTCATGAGTCTCCTGCTCACCCTCGGCCTGGCAGGTGCCTCGGGGTTTCTGGCCGTGCGGCGTTGGGTCCGGCGGACGAAGAAGGACCGGATCGACGTCTACTACCTGGACATCCAGACCTTGATGCAGCGGTGGGAGGACGGCGAGATCACGGCCCGCGAGGCGACCGACGCGCTGCTCGAGCTGCGCAGTCGGGCCTTCGAGGAGTTGGTGGAGGAGCGCCTGGCGGCAGACCAGTCCTTCACCATCTTCCAGGACTACGTGACCAGCGAGATGACCAAGCTGGAGCGCGCATCAGCCTGACCGCCGTGGCGGCGGCGAACCAGCACTCAGCCCGGGCCCATCAGGTCCGTGGCCCCGATCTCGGCCCACTCCTTGGCGGCACCGCACGGCTGGCCGTAGTCCTTCCGGTTCATCTTCGTCGGGTCGTAGGTCGACATGAAGATGACGGCGGCGCGTTCCCTGCAGACGTCGGGCGAGGTGTCGTCGGAGGCGGTGAACACCAGGCCGAAGTCCTGCACCACGGACTCGGCGCCCGAGGCGTAGGAGACGAACCGGGCGTGCACCTTGATGATCCCGGTGATCGTGTATTGGAGGAGGACCTCGTCGATGTCGTTGTCGTCGAGGTCATCGACGGCGCGGACGCCCTTGCCCTTCCACGACTCTCCGGAGCCGACCACCTCACCGGCATAGGTGATGGCGTAGGCGTGCTTGGCGCCGAACATCTTCTCCCCACACTTCGCGTAGTGGATCTCCTGACGCTCGTTGGCGGCCGTGAAGGAGCCCTTGTAGGTCTGGATGTTGGTGGCGGTACCGTCTCTCCCGCACACACCCGCCAGCGCGGTCTCGACCACCGGGAGGATCGACTCCTTGGGCGCCTTGGGCTCCACGATCACCTCCCCCTCGGAGAAGTCCGCCAGCACCGGCGAGTCTCGGGTGTCTGCAGCCTCTGCCGCCGTCATCGTCGTGCACACCAGGACCAAAGAAGTTGCCAGGATTCGTCTCACGTTCCACCTCGGTTGAAGGGCAATCATACCGCCCTGCGGCGGGTGCGGACCAGACCCCGCCTGCCAACACCTGGATGGCGACGGGTCATCCCTGAGGCATGGGTCCTGACGGGCAAGTCGGACCCCCCAGGATGGTTCGGTCTCGAACTATCAAGGATCGACCTGGAAATCTCTTGCCTATTCCCGGTACACTCGGCCGGGAGGTCGGCATGAGATGGACAGGGGTTGGCTCCAGACTCGCTCTCGTGGGGCTCTTGACAGCGGCGCCTGCCTTGGCCCAGGCGGGTGACTTGGACAATGCCATCGAGCGGTGGACGAAGACGATCGACAACGGGGGGTACCTAAACGGCAACGACGTCGCGATGTCCGTCGCCATCGACAGCACTGGCGCGGTCTATGGCGCGGGCTACCTCGACAGCACGACCGACGGGTGGCTGCAGTCCGGCTACCTCGTCAAGTACGACGTGACGGGCACCTCTGCGTGGGATCTGTTGCGGGAACCTGGCGCTTCGGCCGGCAACGAGCGGAACAGCGGGGTGGCCGTCGACTCCGGCGACAACGTGGTCTATGCCGGCAGCACGGATAGCCAGAGCTATCCCCACACCGCGTTCGTCGTCGAGTCCCGGGACTGGGAGGGCAACCTCAACTGGAACGGAAACCAGAACGACGGACCCTGGTCCCCCGCCTACGACGTGGCGGTCGTCGGAACCGACGTGTACGCGGCGGGGCGCGGGTTTGGGGCATGGGGCTCGCAAGAGATGCAGTGGTACATCATCGCGTACGACGGTTCGGGCACCCTGCACTCCGGCTTCCCGCTGACCTACAACAACAGCATCAATCCCGTAGGGTCGGACGTCACCTGGGGCGTCGCCTCCGACGGCGACGGGAACGTCATCGGGGTGGGGCAGATCGGGCTCAGCAGCAGCAACCTGGACTGGCACGTTCGGAAGTACAACAGCAGCGGGACGTTCCAGTGGTCGGACACCTTTTCAGGCGCCACCAACGTGCACGACGTCGCGGCGAAGGTGGCCGTCGATTCCAACGACGACTTCCTGGTGGTCGGCTACACCAACAAGGGAACCGACAACGGGGACAACCTCGACTACGACTGGCGGTTGGCAAAGTACGCCGCGGACGTGGACGGCGACAGCAACCCCGTGATCCTCTGGGAGAAGGCCTACGAGAGCGCCGCGGAGCGCTCCGAGACCGTGGGGGCAGTCGTCGTAGATGATGTGGACAACTTCTACGTCGGCGGGAATGTCCGCGACGGGGACGGCAACCAGCAGGCGCGGCTCATCTACGTCGACGGTTCCGACGGTACGGTGCTGTCGGAGAAGATCTGGAGCGACGGCGCCACCTCGGTCCATCGCGTCGACGTGCGCGGAGCGCTCCTGGCCCTGGCGCTGGGGTACGACAACGGGACCGACACCGACTTCCAGATAGCGCTGTACGAACTGGACGAAGATGCCGACGGAGTGGGCGACGACGGCGACCTCTGCCTCGACACCCCGGATTGCGCTACCAACATCGACGGCGACGGCTGTGCAATCGACACCGATTCCGACCTCTCCCCGGACGGTTGCGACAACTGCCCGAGTGATGCCAACGAGGACCAGGCGAACAACGACCTCGACAGCCTTGGCGACGTCTGCGACGACGACGACGACAACGACCTCGTCGTGGACACCGACGACTCGCACCCCTTCGACGAGACGCAATGCCAGGACCTCGACGCAGACGGTTGCGAGGACTGTGTCGGCGGCACTGCAGACCCCGCCGCCGACGGCGACGACACCGACTCCGACGGCATCTGCGACGTCGGCGACAACTGCGTGGACGTCGCCAACGCGGACCAGGCGAACAATGATCTCGACGCCTCTGGCGACGTCTGCGACGGCGATGACGACAACGACCTCGTTCTCGACGGCGACGACTCGCACCCGCTCGACGAGGACCAGTGCCAGGATCTGGACGCGGACGGTTGCGACGACTGTGCCGTGGGCACTGCGGACCCCACCAACGATGGCACCGACACCGACTCCGACGGCACCTGCGACGGCAGCGACACCGACGACGATGGCGACGGCGTGCTCGATGCCGACGATTCCGCGCCGCTCGACGCTACGGCATGCCGCGACGTCGATGCGGACACCTGCGACGACTGCAGCTCCAGCACCGACGACCCGTCCGCTGACGGGCCCGACGAGGACAGCGACGGGATCTGTGACTCAAGCGACGCATGCACCGGGACGGCGGCGAGCGCCCAGGTGGACGGCGATGGCTGCTCGGACGCCCAGTTGGAGGACGACGACGAGGCGGACGGCGAGTGTGGCTGCGCCACGTCTGGGGGGGCCGGGCACGCGATGTGGGTGCTCGCCTTGATGGCTGCGTGTTTGCGTTGCCGGGACCGCAGAAGGGTGTGATCCATGACCCGGTCACCTGGCCGCTGCAGGGCTACGGGCTTCGGGAATCAGCTTCGAACCGGCATCCTGTAGCCCGAAGCCTGCAGCCTGTAGCCCCGATGTGAACGGGGATTCAGACGTTCCAGAGCATCGACAGCGGAACCGCATACAGCCTGGGTCCCAACGGCAGCACGTCCCTACCCGAATAGAGCACGATCCCCGCCTTGAACCTCTCTTTCAGGTTCTCGGACAGGAACCGGAGCCCGCGCAGATCTCTGGCGCCGATGGTCGATGCGGCCTTGATCTCGATGGCGACCAGGCGTCCGAGTCGATCCTCCAGGAGGATGTCGACCTCGATGCCCGCGTGGGTCCTGAAATGGTACGCCGTGGGGCGGACAGCGCTGGTGGCACGGAGGCGGTGGATCTCGTTGAAGGCGAAGGTCTCGAGGAGGGGGCCCGGAAGGGGCTGCCCTTGCGGCACGTAGCCGAGCAGGTGTCCCGCCAGGCCACTGTCGACCAGGTGTAGCTTCGGCGAGCGCGTGACCCGCTTGGAGAGGTTGGTCGACCAGGCCGGGAGGAAGTGGAGGAGGAAGACCCCTTCCAGAAGCGCCATGTAGCGCTTGAGCGTGGTCTGGGGCAGCCCGCTCACGCG
>JAFDJI010000030.1:0-4093 GCA_019307545.1 Deltaproteobacteria bacterium
CGTCGGGGGCTGGCCAGCCCGCAACCTTGGCACCGTCTACCGTCGCTCCTTTGAGTGTGAGCGAGACGGTCATGGCGATCGGGACGGCCTTGGGTGGGAGGTCCAGGGAGACGAGCCCTTCGGTGTCGAGGACCGCCAGGCCCGTCGGTGGGACGGCACACAGGGCCGCCAGGTGAGCGTCGACGTCTGGCGGGGCCTCCTGCCGACAGGCGCAGACGCAGAGCAACAACGCAGTGCCGAAGATGTGGCGTGTCATGGTGTCCATCCTCCTACCCATCGGCAGCGTACCCCAGAGGGGCGTTACTAGGGCACGATGCTCACCTGGCTGCTGCTCTGCCTCCCCCTCGCCCTCGCGGCAGACAAGGATGCGTTCGCTACCTGGGTCGATCGGCTGCCCCACCCCTCGACCGAGCTGGACGTGGCCGACGGATACCGGTTCCAACACCAGGTGTTCGGCGAGATCGCGGAGGCGGTGGCTGAGAGTCCGGGCCTGGTGGAGGTGGAGTCCATCGGCACCACCCACGCCAACCGTCCGATCTGGGCCTTCCATGTCACTGAGTACACCCGTCCGGTGGAGCGCAAGGTCTTGGTGTTCGCCGGCATCCACGCCCTGGAGTGGATCTCCACCGAGGTCGCCACCTCGCTGCTCGTCGACCTGATCGCCCACCCAGTCGAGGGGACCGCGGTCACCGTCATCCCGATCCTCAATCCGGATGGACGCGTCAAGGTGGAGGGCGACCTCGCCGAGGGCGTGCTGCGCTACCGTCGCGGAAACCTCCCCAACGTAGACCTCAACCGGGACTTCGCGGTGAATAGCGAGGCGAAGGCGCTTTGGAAGGCGTTTCTGCCCGGGTACTACGCTACCAGCACGGAGCCGCTTTCCCAACCAGAGACCCGCGCGCTGGATGCCCTGGCCGCCCGCGAGTGCTACGCCCGGGCTGCGAGCCTGCACGCGTTCGGCGGTTTTCTGTACTACCCCTGGTCGGGTCGATGGCAGCGTCCGCCCCACCGAAAGCAGTTCGTGGAGCTGGGGCGCGCCATGGAGAAGGCCCAAGGGTCCCGCGCCTACAAGACCCGTCAGCTCGCCAGGTGGGGTTTCTTCTTTCGGGCCCAGGGCAGCGAGATCGATCATCTCTACGGCCGCTACGGTACCCGTGCCTTCCTGGTGGAGCTCACCCGAAGCGGGATCCGCCCCTTCCGGCCCAAGACCTGGCGCAACAAGTATCGTTGGTACAACCCGGTCGACCCGGCGCCCCACGTCTCGCAGGGTCTGGAAGCGATGCGGGCGCTGATCCACCACCCGCCGCTCCCGGACGAGCCATCTGGTGCAGCGTGCGGCCCGCCATTACCCGATGCTGCACCGCTGGGCCCTTGACGACGCATCCGACGTGGTTAACGGTCGAGGGTTTTTGCCATGGGGGAACCCCCGATGATCCAGGTGTCGAACCTCACTCGTTACTACGGGGAGTTTGCGGCGCTCCAGGACGTGTCATTCGAGATCCGGGAGGGCGAGGTCGTTGGCCTGCTCGGGCTCAACGGCGCGGGAAAGACCACCACGCTCCAGATCCTCGCTGGGCTGCTCCCCACGTCCGGGGGGGATGTTACCGTGGATGGCATCGACCTGGTCGCCGCCTCTGACGAACTCCGGCAACGGATCGGGTTTCTACCCGAGGACCCGCCGCTGTACCGCGACATGACCGTGGAGGGCTTCCTCAGGCACATGGGCCGGTTGCGTGGGATGAGCCAGGAAGCGCTGACCCGGCGGATGCCGGACATTCTCGAGCTCGCCCAGCTCAAGGGCAAGGAGCAACAGGTGATCGCGACCCTGTCCCATGGGTTCCGAAAGCGGGTCGGCATCGCCCAGTCCGTCATTCACGATCCACGCCTGGTCTTGCTCGACGAGCCGATCAGCGGCCTCGACCCGGTTCAGATCGTCGAGATGCGTTCTGTCGTTCGGCGACTCGGCGAGGGCCGGATGGTCCTGATCAGCTCCCACAACCTCCCCGAGATCTCCCAGACCTGCGACCGCATCCTCGTCCTTCGGGACGGTCGGCTGGTGGCCCAGGGCACCGAGGAGCAGCTTGCCCGACGGCTCGGTGACGCCCGCATCGTGCTCACCGTCCGTGGAGAGCAGGCCGCCCTGGAGAAGTGGCTCCAGGAACACCCGAAGGTGGAGCGGATGGACCCCCGCCCGGTGAGCGGTCTCTACGCCTCGGCGGTGGTCGACTTGGAGGGGGATGTCCGGGAGGAGCTGATCCGGGATCTCATCGGGGCCGGGTTCGGCGTCCGATTGATCGAGGTTCCCGACGACGAGCTGGAGGAGATCTTCCTCGGCCTGACGCGCGATGACCTGCAGGAAGAGGTGCGCCCATGAACGTCCTGTTGATCGCCCGGCGCGACTTCGCGGCCGCGCTTCACGGCCTCTGGGGCTACGCCATCGTGGCGGCAGTCCTCTTCGTGGACGGGTTGATGTTCAACGTGTTCGCCATGGAGCGGACCGCGAAGTTCTCCCACGACGTCCTGGAGGATTTCTTCTACTACACCAGCGGCACCATCATCATCGCCGCGGTCCTGTTTACCATCCGCAGCTTCGCGGAGGAGCGCCAGACGGGCACCGAGGTGTTGCTCCAGACCTCGCCCGTGTCCGAAACCCAGATCGTCCTCGGCAAGTACCTGGCGGTGATGGGCATCCTGGGCCTGGTCACCCTGCTGACGGTCTACATGCCGGCCCTCGTCTTCGTGAACGGCAAGGTCTCCGTCGGACAGATTGCGATCGGCTACCTCGGGCTGCTGTCCCTCGCCTCGGCCACCGCCGCGGTGGGCATGTTCGGCAGCTCGCTGGTGCGAAGCCAGGTGGTGGCCGCGATCATGTCCGGGGTCATGGTGGTCACCCTGCTCATCTGCTGGCTCCTGTCCCAGCTCACCGACCCCCCGTTCACCGATGTCATCGCCAACCTGACCCTGCACGACAAGCACTTCCTGCCGTTCGGCGAGGGGCGGTTGACGACCACGAATCTCATCTACTATGCGTCGGTCACCTACGGGTTCCTGATGCTCACCACGCGCACCATCCGGGGGAGGCGCTGGCAATGAGTACCTCGAATCGCACCTTTGCGTGGGCAGGGGTGGCACTGGCCATCGCTGCGATCCTCTTCTTCCTTCCGGACCTTCTACCCACCGCGCTGGCGCAGGTTCCCGAGCTGGACCAGGTCGATCTGGTCCCGACCGTCACCGAGGATGCCGAGGTCCCGACCCGGGGAATCGGTGGGGTGGTCGCGCTGGGCTTCGCCATCGTGTTGGCGGTGCTCGTGGCCCTGTTCCTCTGGCGGCTGCTCCGCCAAGCCGGGACCACCCTGATCTACCTCGCCGGGTTCGCGCTCATCTTCGCTGGCGAGCGACTGTGGCCCGGCGGTGGGGCCCACTGGCCGCTCACCGGTCTGGGGCTGCTCGCGGTGTTCGCTACCATCGGCTTGCGGATCCGCACGCTGGGCACCGAGAAGGACGCCCTGCGCAGCGCTGCCCAGCGCAAGGGTCTGATCTGGGCCAGTGTGGGCGCCTCGGCCCTGGTGCTCTACTTCCTCACCACCCAGACCGTGGTGGACGCCTTCGGCTTCGACGAGGACGCGGAGGCCCGCTGGTCCGGGACGTGGACCGCTCTGATGCCAGTGGTGTGGATGATCGGCACCCTGCCGATGATCTTCTTGGATCGGCTCCTGGTCCTGCACCCGGTACTCGTCCCGCCCCGCGGTGCGAAGCTCGCCACCGAGGCCGGGCTCGCCACTGCCCTGGGCCTGTGTCTGCTGTTCCCGCTCAACTACCTGGCGGCCACCCACAAGTGGGAGTACGACGCCGCCTACTTCCGCACCACCGAGGCGGGCAGCTCGACCCTCGCCCTGGTGCGCACGCTCCCCGAGCCGGTCACCGCGTACCTGTTCTTCTCCGCCGCCTCCGACGTCAAGGAGGAGCTGCTCCCATACTTCGAACAGCTCGAGCAGGCGTCTGGCGACCTGCTCAGCGTGCAGGTGGTCGACCAGGCCCTGGTGCCCGAGCTCTCCGAGGAGCTGCGCATCCGCGACAACGGGTACGTGGCCCT
>JAFDJI010000030.1:4098-17999 GCA_019307545.1 Deltaproteobacteria bacterium
ACACCACCGAGAAGTTCAAGATCGGCACCGACCTGGACCGGTCGCGTAGCAAGCTGAAGAAGCTCGACGAGACCGTGCAGGAGCACCTGCTCGCCCTCGCCCGGGGGCAGCGGGTGGCCTACATGCTCACCGGCCACGGCGAGGCGTCGGCGCGCGAGAAGGACAACCCGCTCCGCAAGCTGAACCTGTTCAAGCAGCTGCTCGACGGGCAGAACTACAAGATCGAGAACTTCGGCGTCGCCGAGGGCTCCGCCGACACCGTGCCCGACGACGCCTCGGTGGTGGTGATCGCGGCGCCGGAAAAACCGCTGCTGCCAGAGGAGGAGCGGGCGCTCGTCGAGTACGTGGACAAGGGCGGTCGGCTCCTGGTCCTGTACGACCCGGGCGGTGACCGGATGGAGGGGCTGCTCGGGCACCTCGGTGTCTCCGTTGGTGCAGGACCCCTGGCCCACCCCTCCGCCTTCATTCGCCAGACCCGTGGGTTGAACGACCGGGTGCTGCTGGTCACCAATCGATTCGGCAGCCACGAGTCGGTCACGACCCTTTCCCGCAACAGCACCCAACTCGCTGTGGTCGTCCCCACGGTGGCCAAGGTGGAGAAGCAGGGCGATGCTTCGGGCAAGGTGACTACCATCATCCGGTCCCTGCCCGACACCTTCGAGGACCTGAACGGCAACCGTCAGCTCGACGATGGAGAGCCTTCCAAGGTCTTCAACATCGCGGTCGCGGTATCGGGACCGGAAGGCGGCCCGGACTACCGCGCGTTGGTCATCGGCGATGTGAGCCTGTTCTCCGACCCGGTTCTCCAGTACTCCCAAGGCAACGCGATCCTCGCCGCAGACGGCATGCGTTGGCTGGTGGGCGACGAGGAGCTCGCTGGAGAGACGGAGAGCGAAAAGGACGTGCGCATCCAGCACACCCGCGACCAGGACGTCGCGTGGTTCTGGGGCACCATCTTCGCGGTGCCGGTGCTCATCCTGATTGGGGGCATGGTCTTCATCCGCATCCGGAGGGCGAAATGAGGCAGGTCGGCATTTTGGCGGCGCTGCTCCTGGTGGCACTGGTGGCCACGTACCTGAGCTGGCACGCGGAGGAATCGGACACTTCCACGAAGGACCTGGTGGCGATCTACCGTGCCGCCCCAGAGGACCTGCAGAAGGTGACCTGGACGGCGGAGGAGCTGACCACCACCCTGGAGCGCCTCTCCGACGCGGGAGGTGAGTACATCTGGATCTCCGTGGCCGAACGGGTCGAGGTGGAGCCGGAGCCCGCAGAGGATTCCGTCGATACCGAGGAGATCGGGCCCCAGGTCATGGAGGAGTCTCCCCCCCCGGAGCCCGAGCCGCAGTTCGAGGTGCGGTCCGGTTCCTTCAAGGGCAACCAGGCCGCAGAAGACCTCTGGGGCAATTTCGCACCGCTTCAAGCCCTGCGCGAGCTGAAGACCAGTGGCGAGGTCGACGACGCGGCCTTCGGGTTCGACCCCCCCTTCGCCACCGTCGAGGTACTGCGTCGCAGTGGACCACTCGCCCTCGTCGTAGGCGGAGAGACCTATGGCGCCAAGGACCGCTACCTGCGGGCCGACGGCAAGGTGTTCCTGGTGGACGACAAGACCCTTCGCCCGCTGCAGTACGCCAAGACCCGCCTCGTGGACCGGGTGCTGCAGCCATTGTCGGAGCGCGAGGCGGAGCAGATCGAGGTCCGAGCGCAGGGCCAGTCGGTGGCCTTCGTCCATAAGAACAAGGACGACCGCGCCGCTTCGTTCTGGGCTGCCGTCTCCACCCCGGGGGAGGAGGACGTGGCCGCAGCCACCTGGCTGGGAAAGGTCATGCGGTTGCGCATCCAGGCCTTCACCCCTCCCGACGAGATACCGACCGATCTGGAGCCGGTGTTCACCTACGTGATGACCGGCAACGGCGAGTCGTGGACCGTGGAGATCCTGCGTGAGGTGGGCACCGAAGCACCCAAGTACTACGCGAGGAGTGGATACTCCCGCGCCACGGTGCAGCTGACCCAGTCGATAGCCTCCGAGGCAGTCGCCGACCTCGACTCGATTCTTCCACCAGCTCTTTAGATCTGGTAGCGGTCAGCGGTCAGCCTTCAGCCAGTTAGGAGGGGGGGTATGGCTGATAGCTGATAGCTCACAGGCCGTGCGTCACCGAAGGTGGCACAGGGCCAACGTCCCCAGGAAGATGCTGAGCGCCGCCATGGCGAGGCCGAGCCTGGCGTTGAGCCTGCCGATCTCGGTGCCACGGGTCACCACGCCGAAGGCGCCCGCCCAGAGGGCGACGACCAGGATCCCGACGTGCAATGCGATCGCCTCTTCGGAACGGTAGGGCGCGAGGCAACAGGCCAGCCCGCTGAGGAGGCCGACACCACCTGCGAATAGGGCGATGAGACCGTGAACGTCCGCGATGCCGACCCGGCGGAGTCTTGCGCGCGGATCGGTTTCCTCCGCCACTCGGTCAGTCCGAGGCGGCCACCGTCACCACCGTGACGTTGTCCTCGCCCCCCGCCTCCAGCGCAGCCTCGGCCAGTGCGTCCGCCAACATGTCGACCGGCATCGCGTGCACCACCTCCAAGATCGCTTCGTCATCGAGCGGATCGGTGAGCCCATCGCTGCACAGGATGAACACGTCGCCCGACTGGATCATGCGGGTGGTGGTGTCTGGCTCCACCGGCCCATGGAACCCGACGGACTGGGTGAGGATGTGCTTGTGGGGGACCAGGCGCGCAAGCTCGGGGGTGAGACGTCCGGCATCGATCTCTTGCTGGACCACGGTGTGGTCACGGGTGAGTCGTACCAGGCGGCCGTCGCGGAACAGGTAGGCGCGCGAATCGCCCACATGGGCGAAGTGGGCCTGTTCCCCCTCCACGACCAGGACCACCACGGTGGTTCCCATGCCCCGGGTCTCCGGACGCAGCTCCGACTCGCGCCTGATGAGGATCGACGCCTGGTTCATTGCATAGCGGAGACGTTCCCGCAGGATGTCGGCCGGGTCTACCGGCTCCACTTCCCGCACCAGGCGGGTCTCCTCGGGATCTTCCTGGTCCACGAGGAGGTCGCGCACGATCTCGACGGCCATCGATGAGGCCACCTCGCCGGCAGCATGCCCCCCCATGCCGTCCGCGACGATGAACACGCCGTACTCCTGGTCGACCAGGAAGGCGTCCTCATTATGCTCGCGAATCGGCCCTGGGTCAGTGCGCGCGTAGCATTCAAGATGCATCCAAGGCTCTCCCGGACCCCTACCTCGTGCAGTCCACAAGCCTGCAATATAGTGTGTGCCACGACCCATCCATAGATCTGACATCACGACTTCGTTCCAAGGCGCAGGCAAAGTGGATTCCGAGCGAGCCACAGCGTCCGGCGATCCCCAGCCCGGGGAGCGCATCGGTGCCTACGAAGTGATCCGACCCGTGGCGCGGGGTGGGATGGCGGCGGTGCTCGCGGTCCGGCACAGCGAGACCGGGGAGCAGTGCGGCATGAAGCTGCTGCTCCCCCTGTCCGGCTCGCTGGACGCGGCCACGCGATTTCGAAGAGAGTTCCGCGCCCTTTCGCGCCTCAGGCACCCCGGCATCCTCGATGTCTACGAGTGGGGCATGCACGGGGACCGGCCGTGGTTCACGATGGAGCTCCTCGAAGGCCGGGACTTGCGCGCCGAACTGGAGACCTGGCAGGACCTGGAGCCGCCGGACCGGTACGCCCGGGTGGACGAGATCCTGCTGCAGGTCACCCGGGCGTTGGCCTACGTACACGACCGCGGGATGGTGCATCGGGACGTGACGCCCACCAACATCATGGTGCTCCCCGATGGGCACGTGAAGCTCATGGACTTCGGCGTCGTGAAGGACATGGGCGTCGACCTCACCCAGGTCGGCGAGGTGATCGGCACCGTCGCCTACATCGCCCCCGAGCAGATCGTGGGGGACTCCGTCGACGCACGGGCAGACCTCTACTCCCTCGGGACGGTGCTGTACCTGATGCTCACGGGCAAGCGCCCCTTTACTTCCCCCACCCTGCGGGGGTACCTGGAGAAGCACCTCCACGAGATGCCGCGCTCACCAAGGGAGGTGGAGCCCCTCGTACCGGAGGTCCTCGACCGTGTGTGCATGCGCCTGTTGTCCAAGGTCCCCGCCGACCGGTACGCCTCGGCGGTGCACCTGCTCAACGTCCTGGGAGCCGTCCAGGACCTGGAGGAGATCGAAGATCGGTGGCCCCCGCGCTCGGTGGGACGTACCTACCAGAAGGCGCGGATGCGGGACGTGCTCGACGATCTCGCCGCCGGAGGAAAGGGCGCGGCAATCCTGCTCACCGCGGGGGCGGGCCAGGGCAAGACCCGGATGCTCGATGTCGCGGAGACCTACGCTCGTCAACGGGGCCTGATCGTAGCACGCGGGCGCTGCCGCCCCCATGATCGTCCCTTCGGGGCCTTCGTGGGGGTCTACCGCGCGTTGGCAGAGCCGGACGCACCCCCTCTCCTGCAGAAGGTGATGGAGGGGGAGGACGACGACGTCGGCCGGGAGCGCTACCCGGTGATGGCCGCGTTCCGCGACCTGATCGTCTCTCGGGCACCCTGTGTGGTGCTCATCGACGACATGGAGAAGGCCGACCCAGCGACCGTTGAGCTGGTGACCTACCTCGTCCGGAACACCCTGGAGCTGGCCAACGAGCCGGTGGACTTCCTACTCACCCATGAGCACAAGGAGGGGATGGAGTCGCTGGCCGAGCGGCAGCTTCTGGAGTGCCAGCCGGTAGAGCGCCTCGTCCTCGGTCCTCTCCAGTCCTCCGAGGTGGAAGAGCTGGTCCTGTCCGTGCTCCGGAACGAGCCGGCGAGCGTATCCCTGGCGAAGCGACTCCACGAGGAGAGCGGCGGTTCGCCGGCCTTTATCATCGACATGCTCCGCGGGTTGATCGATGAGGAGGTCATCGTCAAGGAGGGCGACCAGTACCGCCTGATCCTGGACGCCCATGAGATCACCCGCTCCCGACTACCCATCCCCGCCTCGGTGCGCCAAGCGATCGAGGATCGCCTGGCACCCCTGACGCCGGACGCCAGGGAGGTCGCGCGCGTCCTGGCTATCTCGCGCCGTGCCCTCGACCTCGACGCCTTGGTGGAGGCAGCCCCGCTGGACGACGAGGAACGGGTGATGGAGTGCCTCGACGTGCTCCTGGAAGCGGGCATCATCGAGGAGCGGCGCGCGGGCGATGTCGAGCAGGTGGAGCTGGGCCAGGCACGCTATCGCGATGTCCTCTTCGAGGACATGGACCTCGCCGGCCGTCGCGACCGGCACCAGCGGCTCGGCGAGGTGTTGGAGCGGGCCTACCGCCACCGGTCCGTCGTGATCGTGGAGGAGCTCGCGTACCACTTCGAGCAGGCCGGCCTTTCGCCCAAGGCCTATGCCTACCTCGCCCAGACCGCCACCCGACACCTCAACCGCGGCCTGCACGAGGAGAGCCTGGCCTTCATCGACCGCGCCCTTCGCATGGAGGCGACGGCGCGGCCCCTGATGGTGCTGGACCTGGCAGACCGGCGCCTCGCCGAGGCACACCTGGCGCGTGGGCAGGCGCTGTACCACCTGGGCGACTGGGTAGAGGCACTGAACTCGGTGCGCCGCGCCGAGGAGTTGGCTCAGGACGTCCGGGATGCCCGGCTCCAGTCCCGTGTCCAGGCGGAGTTGGGTCTGCAGCTCCGAAACCGGGGCGTCCTCGACGAAGCGGAGGTCGCTCTTCGCGAGGCGCTGGCCAAGGCGGACGAGGTGGGCGATCCTTCCCTGCGTCCCATGCCGATGTACCAGCTCGGGGCACTCCTGTGGACCCACGGGGATCTCCCGGAGGCGGAACGCCTGTGGCGCCAGGTGCTGACCATCGCGCAGCAAACCGGAAACGAGCGGATGCTTGGCTACGGCTACAACGGTCTGGGCATCATCGCCACGAGCCAGGGCGACACCATCGGAGCCCGTAGCCATCTCGAGCACTCTGCCGGGCTGTTCGAAGAGCTGGGCATGCTCGGCGCCCTCGCCATCGCCCAGGTCAACCTCGTGGAGCTGTACCTGTCCACGGGGCTGCTCAAGAAGGCGCTGGACCTGGCGGATCGCACCGTGGCGCGGGCCCGGGAGGTCAACCACCCCCACGGCATTGCGCTGGGGCTGGCCTACCGGACCCAGGTGCTTCTCGCGATGGGACGGAGCAATCAGGCCCAGCGCAATGCGCTGGAGGCACTCCGGATCGTTCGCGAGCTCGGCACCACAGACGACGAGGTGGTGGTCCTGGGCACGCTGGTCCGGGTGCACCTGGTGTGCAACGATCCGGAGCGCGCGTTGCGCCGGGTGGAGGAGCTGAGTCCGCTGCTGCAGTCCCGCGACACCGAGGGTCGGATCTCCCAGGTTGCAGCGTGGCACGCCACCGCCCTCGCCGCGCTCGGACGAAAGGAGGAAGCGCTCACGCTGCTGGACGAGGGCACCGAGGAATCCAGGCAGTGGCCCCACTTCCAGGTGCGCATCGACCTGGCGCGGGCGCGGGCGTGGAGGCTCCTGGACTGCCTGGACCAGGCCCGGTCCATCGCCACCGCCGCCCTCGAGTGCGCCGAAGGCAACGGGTACCGATTCTTCCAACTCATGGCCCATCACGAGCTGTCGCTGGTCGCGCTAGAACCCCAGGTGCGGGCGCGCCATGCCCGCCTGGCGACTGCCCTGGCCCGCTCCATCGCTGCCAGCCTGGGCCGCGACGACGGGGCCCATTTTCTCGCGCAGGACTGGGACAAGCCGGTTGCATGACGATTGTGGACGACCGCCCGCAGACACGGCGGGTTAGACTTCGTCCATGCACGACTCCAGCAACGATGGGCTGGGGCCCGGACCCGGACTGCGGACGCAGGTCGGACGGTACCAACTTGGGGAGTCCATCGGAATGGGGGGGATGGCCTCGGTGTTCCGTGCGACCGCGTCGGACGGCACCATCGCCGCGGTCAAGATCCTCCACCCGGCGTCGGTGCTCCCCGAGGACGTGAAGCGCTTCACGCGCGAGTTCGACGCCCTGTCCCAGATGGACCACCCGAACATCGTGAAGGTGTTCGACGCTGGAATAGCGGATGGCTTCCCCTGGATCGGCATGGAGTACGTGGACGGGCAGGATCTGGAGCAGGCCGTCGAGCGGTGGGCCGATGATCCGCCGGCGGAGAGGTGGGAGCGAGTCGAGGGCATCCTGCGGGGTCTCTGCAACGGTCTGCAGTACATGCACGACAAGGAGCTGGTCCACCGGGACCTGAAGCCCACCAACGTGCTGCTCACCCGAGACGGCGTTCCCAAGATCTCGGACTTCGGGGTGGTGAAGGACCCGAGCGCGACCGGCACCCAGCTCACCAAGGCCGGCCGTCTGGTGGGAACCGTGGCTTTCATGGCTCCGGAGCAGATCACAGGGGACGCGGTGGACCACCGGGCGGACCTGTACGCCCTGGGTGCGGTCCTGTACGTGATGCTGACCGGCAGGCGCCCCATCGAAGCACAGAGCGTGGCGGGGTACCTCGCCCGACACCTCACCGAGATCCCCACCGCGGCTGGACAGATCGACCCCACAGTGCCGCCCCGCCTGGAGCAGGTCTGCACCCGGCTCCTCGCCAAGGACCCCGAGCAGCGGTACCCCACCGCACGCGCTGTGCTCCAGGCCCTGGACCGCCCCGTAAGTGAGTCGCGCCTCCCCCTGCGGGGGCGGGACGCGGCGATGGCCCTGTGGGGGCGCATGCTGTCGGGTCTCGACGATGGGCAGCCCGCGGTGCTTACCCTCATCGGCCCCCAAGGGTCCGGGCGGAGCTACCTCCTCGACACCATGGCGCCCGAGGCAGAGGCCCACGGCACGCGCGTGGTGCGATCGGCGTTTGGTAGTCTCTCCCCGCTGAATGCCCTGGCGCAGGTGTTGGATCTCGAGGCGTCCGAGGATGACCTGCCGGGCGCCGTGGTCCCTGCCCTCAGCGATTGCCCCACAGTGCTCTTGGTGGACGACCTGGATCAGTTCCCTGCCGGGGACGTGGAGGCGCTGGAGCGGGTCATCCGACGCGCTGCGGTTGGGGATGTTGGCCGTTTGCTCGTCGTGTACACCGCTGCTGGTGGGCGCAATGGTCTGGAGGGCATCGGATCGGGTTCGTCTACCGGGCTGGTCCCCGAAAATGCCCCCCTCTGCCCGCTGGACCGTGCCGCCGTGATCACATTGGTCCGAGACCGCGGGATCACCGGGCCCGCGGCCCCGGTGTTGGGACGACGCCTCCACGAAGACTTCGGCGGGCGGCCCGGCGCCATCGACCAACAGCTGCAGGCACTCTTTGACGCCGGTTGGCTGGAGAACCTGGGCGACCTGGTGCAGGTCCGCCACCCGCTGAAGAACCTGCGACGCGATCCGCTGCCGGTGCCGGAGGCGGTGCGCACCGAGATCCTCGCGCAGCTCTCCCACCTCCACCTGCTCTCTCGCGAGCTCTTGGACGTGCTCTCCCTGTTGGGTCGCCCTGCGAGCACATCGCTGTTGGAACGCTGTGCGTCCGACCCGGCAGCGGCTGCCAGGGCGCTCGACGAACTCGTGGAAATCGGTCTGTTGCGGCGGGCCTCCACCGACACCGAGGAGATGCTGAATCTGGCCCACCCCTGCGCTTCCACCGTGATCGAGGAAGGGCTCGAGGAGGAGCAGCGGCGTGAGCGACACGCCGTCATCGCGCACGCCCTGAGCAGCCGCCACCGTCGAGATGCGGCGCGCGAAGTGGCCACGCACCTCATGCATGCCGGCAACCTCCTGGCCGCGTACCCGATGTTTGTTCGGGCCGCCCGCCGCGCGGCGCGTGCCGCCCTGTTCTTCGACGTCCTGGAGATCTGCCGTACTGCGGAGAGGGTACAGCCGGGCGCTGAGAGTGAGTTGCCGCCGAAGGAGGCTGCCCGCTGCCGGCGGTGGCTTCGCCTCCTGGAGGGGGAGGCCCAGCTGGCCCGCGCTCGGTGGGAAGACGCCCTGGGGCCCTTGGAGCTGGCCGTGGCGGAGGCCCGTACCGAGGGCGATGGCGCGGTCCTCGCGCGATGCCTCGGCTCGCTCGGGCGCGCACACTATCGGCGCGGCCGCTTCGATCTCGCGGCGCCGCTGCTGGAGGAGGCGCTGGAATGTGTGGAAGCGGGGGATCCGGCCCGCGCTTCCGCGACCCGGGCGCTCGCCGACATCCGACTGCGAGACGGGCGCATCGAAGACGCCGTTCGCCTGTGGCAGGAAGCCCTCGACCTCGCGGTTGCGATCGGCTCACGTGATGGGGAGGCGCGCGCCCGCCGGGGTCTTGCGCACGTGTGCGCCCTTCAGGGCAAGCTCATTCGTTCGGCTGAGCTCCTGGACTTGGCGGAAGACCTCCTCCAGCTCGGTGGGGACGACCGGGTCCGGGCCGGGGTGATCACCCGCAACATCGAGCTCGATGCCGCCGCCGGTCGGTACGGGAGTGCGCTCCACCGAATCGACGCCCTCATCGAGTTGGCCCATCACCGCGAGATGGCGGAGCGCCTGCCCGAGGCCTACGCGCTGCAGGGTGACGTCCTGGAGGCCGTGGGCGACCGGGAGGGCGCGCTCCGTGCCGCCCAGGAGTCGCTCACCTACGCCGGGACCTTCGGGCCGACCACCTGGGAGGCCCGCCTGCGCGCCACCCGAACCCTTTGCGACCTCGATGCCCGGAACCTGGCGGCCGAGGCGCTCCCGGACGCCGACACACTTCCCCGCAACCGGGTGGACGACCCCTCGGGCCAGCACACGGCCCTCCGCGCCCGCCTCCTCGCTCATGGACGTGCCGCAGAAGCGCGCGACCTCGCCCATTGGGTTCTGGTCCGCCCACCCCCCCTGCTGAGCCTCCGCGCTGCCCGCATTGCCCTGGACATCTCCCACGCCCTCAGGAAGTGTGGGGACGTCGACAATGCCCGCAGCGCGGCAAAGCGCGGGCTGCGCGCCCTGGAAGGTCCCGGAGCGGACGGCCTGCGTCTCAAGCTGCTGCTGGCCCTGAATGCTGCGGCGCCCAACGATCGGGTGCTGCACGCCGCGGGCCAGATCGCCTCTCGCATCGCCGAGACCCTTCCGACAGGGCTCGCGGAGCGCTTCCGGAGCCGACCAGACCTCGCCGAGGCGCTGAATCACATCAGCTGATGGCGATTCGCCGAGGCGGGTGCTTTCCACGCCGAATCGGATAGACGGCCAGCCATGAGCGCCCGAAAAAGCCCGGCTGGCGGCTCCGATGAGCCCATCGAGATGGGCGGGGTGGTCCTCCACCCCGGGTCCCGCATCGGCAACTACGTCTTCCTCCGTGAGATCGGGAGTGGCGGCATGGCCCGGGTGCTCCTGGCGAAGGACCCCGCCGATCAGCTGGTGGCCCTCAAGGTACTCCGCAAGAGCCGTTTCAAGACCGGCCTGGGGCGATTCCGACGGGAGTTCCGCGCGCTGTCCCACCTCAACCACCCCAACGTGATTCGGGTCGATGCCTACGGCGACCTCTTTGGGCACCCCTACATCGCCATGGAGTACGTGGACGGGCCCGATCTACACACCACCATCCGGAGCTTCCGCGGCTGGGATCCGGAGAAGCGATGGATCCGCTGTGAGGAGATCCTGGTCGACCTGTGCCGGGCCCTCGCCGCGGTACACCGGCGCGGCCTGGTGCATCGGGACCTCAAGCCGAGCAACGTGCTCATCAATCAGGAGGAGGCCTGCAAGCTCACCGACTTCGGCATCGTGAAGGACCTCGACCCCAGTCACGACCCCCACCACAGCACCACCCTTGTCGGTACCTGGGCCTACGCGTCGCCCGAACAGATCACCGGGAGCGCCATCGACCACCGCTCCGACCTGTACTCCCTGGGCGTGATTCTCTTCGCGATGCTTACCGGCAAACGCCCGTTCGTGGCCAATGACATGGCGGGGTACCTGGCGCTCCACCGCGACCGCCCGGCCCCCGCGCCTCGGGACGTCAAAAGGGACATTCCGGAGCATATGGACGAGATCTGCCGCCGACTGTTGCAGAAGGCGCCGCGGGACCGGTTCCAGTCCGCACAGGAGATCCTCTACCGGCTGGAGGCCGAAGAACGAGCGCTCCCAGTGTCCACCAACGAGGCCTGGGAGCCGTCCCTGGTGGGGCGGGACCTGGAGCAGGAGATCCTCACGGACGCCGTGGCTGCCCTCACCGACTGCCGCCCGAACGTCATCGTGCTCGAGGGGGACGACGGTGCGGGGAAGTCGCGGCTGGTCGACATCGCGGCGAACCGGGCACGCGACCTGGGCATCTCCTACCACCGCCTCGAGTTCCAGCGCGGGGCGCCCGTGTTTGCCCCGATCATCAAGATGGACCGTGCCCTGGTGCGGGAGTTGGGCGATCGCACTCCGCCGGAGCTTCGCTCGGCCCTGCGGGGCTTCCGCCAGGACAGCCCCACTCGGGGGGATGTCCGCTTTGCGCTTTACGACGGCACGCGAGAAGCCATCCGGCTGGTCCTGGAGGACCGGCCCACGATGCTGCTACTGGACGACCTGCACGAGGCACATCCGCGGGAGGTGGACCTCGCCGCCTACCTGGTGCGCACCCTGATCGTCCAGGCCGGGCTGCCACTCCTGGTGATCTGCACGCTCCGCCCCAAGGCCAACGCCGCCGCTGATGCCTTCGCCGAAGGCGAGCAACACGGCTTCGAGCCTCGCGAGATGACGGTGGGTGCCCTGTCCAAGCAGGACGTGGCGCAGATGGTGTTCGACCTGCTCGGCGACTCCAAGGGCGCTCGCATGTTGGCACAACGGCTCCACAGCGAGACCGAGGGCAACGCCTACTTCGTCACCGAGTTCCTCCGGTCTCTGCAGGCCCATGGGGTGATCGTCGAGGTACACGACGCCAAGGTGCTCACCCTCTCGACCGAGGAGATCGCCACCGGCCACCTGGAGATCCCACTCGGTGTACGCCAGATGATGAAGAGCCGTCTCGAGGGCGTCAAAACCGAGGACCGAAAGGTGTTGGAGGCGCTCGCGGTGGGCGGACGAGAGGTCGACCTGGACGTGCTGCTGGATGTGCTGGACCAGGACGAAGAGGAAGTACTCGACAGCCTGGATCGGATGCTCGTGGCGGGCATCGTCCGCGAGCGGCGCGCCGGAGACCTGATCCTGCACTCGGTCACCCACCGCAAGTTCGCCGATGTGGTCTACCGCGACCTGCACCCGGACCGCCGCGCCAACCTCCACCGGCGGATGGCTGCGGCGTTGGAGATCCACTACTCCCAGAACCCGGCCGCCCTCGAGGTCGTGGGGGAGCACTACCGTCGCGCGGGCGATGCCGGACGAGCCTTCCGATACCTCGTCGCGGCCGCGAAGCGGCTGGCGGATCGGTCGCTGGCACAGGAGGCCTGGGAGCTCACCGAGAAGGCGGGGGCCCTCGAGGAGTCCGCTATGGACGACCTCACCCGGGGGGACTACCGCTCCTACCGCCGCGATTGTCTCGCGGTACGGGCGAGCGTGCTCTACAACCGCGCCGACTGGTCGGAGTCGGAGCGGACCTGGCGCGCCGTGCTCGCCATGGCCGACGAAGACGGTGACCCCCGCGCGGCATGCCGGGCCGCGCTGGAGTTGGCCACGGTGCTGCGTCGCCGCGGTCGCAACAAGGAGAGCCGCCGCTTCGCCGAGCAGGCTCTGGACGCCTCTCGGCGCCTCCACTACCGCGAGGGGGTCGCGGACGCGCTCCACTGCATCGCGGCCCTGGCGTGGTCGGCCAGCGACCTCGACGAGTGTGAGCGTGTGGCAAACGAGGGTCTGCTGGTGGCCCAGGGGAGCGACCTCGCCGACCGGCGCGCCGAACTGCTACTCGCGCTCACCGCGGCTCAGGCCACCCGTGGGCACCTGGCTTCCGCCACCTCCGGACTCACCGAGGCGGAGGTGATCTTCCGCGAGCTACGAAAGAAGCGACCCCGCTGCCTGGCGCTCGCCAACCTGGCCGAGCTGCTCACCTGGCAGGGCGAGCCGCTCCAGGCCCGGCAGCGCGCGCACGCTGCGGTCGAGATCTCCGAGGAGCTGGACTACAAGCTTGGGCGCACCGCCTCCACCCGGGCGATGTCCGTCGCGGCCCTGGACCTCGGCCTGTACGAGGAAGCGAAGGAAGGGCTGGTGCAGGCGGTGACCCTGGCGCGCGAAATCGACCTACCCGAGGAGATCCTGGCCAGCCTCGCCGGGTTGGTGCAGCTCAGCGTGGAGCGGGAACAATACGACGCTGCCAGCACCTACGCCGTGGAGGCGCTGGACACGGCCGGCCGCCGTGATCCCGAACGCTACAGCCCCCTGATTCGGGCCCACCTCGCCCGCGCCATGGCCCATGGAGACAGGGGCGATGCCCATACCATGGCCATGGGCGCCGAACAGGTCGCGGAGGGGTTGCCCATCCCCCGCCGCACCCAGGTGCAGCTCGGGCTGGCCTGGGCTCACCTGGCGATGGGGCACGATGAGGAGGCGCGGAAGTACGCGCGCACGGTCCTGCACAACGCCGGGAGTCGGGGCTTCCGCCTCTGGGCCTTGGAGGCGCGCGCCCTGATGGCCCACCTCAGCGAGGGCGAGGAGGCGGACACCCACCGCGCCGTGGGCCAGGAACTGGCGCGGGACTTCACCGGGGGACTGTCTCCGGAGATGGCGCGGGCGTTCATGCGGCGGCCCTTCCTGAAATACTTCGACGAACCGATTCCGGAAGGGGAAGAGGCCTAACAGCGAGGGAGCCAATCCCCCGCAAGGCGCAACATCTCCACGATGACGCCGGTCTCGTCGGCGGAGACGCTCCCCCCTCCTCGCCGCCTGCGGCGTTCCCCTGCGTCGCGCTAGCGCGACGCCGGTCTCGTCGGCGGAGACGCTCCACCCTCCTCGCCGCCTGCGGCGTTCCCCTGCGTCGCGCTAG
>JAFDJI010000337.1 GCA_019307545.1 Deltaproteobacteria bacterium
CTGGAGCGAACCGAGACCACCGAGACGGCGAACGCGCCCACCACCGCCACGCCCCCCAGCAGCCAGGAGTGCTCTGGGGGTGTGCCTTTGGCGCTCAGACCCACCCCCACAGCCAGCGCCATCACCCCCAGCAACAACGGGAGGGCGGCGTGTGCAAAGGTGTTGGTCGCCTTCTTCCCAGCGCCAATCAGGTGGGCGATGGCCGCCAACCAGGCCACCAAGACCAGCAGGACCGCGGCGACCCCCAGCGCGAAAAGCCACGGATACAGCGCCATCGCGTACCCCTGGGCTGCCAGGAGCGCCGTCTGTTCCGAGGCCGTGGCCGCCAGCGCATCCATTGCCACGCGGACTGCGCTCACGGTTCCATACGCCCCGCCCACCACGACGCCGCACGGCAGGAAGAGCCACACCGCGGCGGGAATGCGGACGCGGAGCAGGGCTGGTACCGCGAGCACCAGGGTGGCGATCGCGGTGAACACTCCAGCACCCAACAGCCCGTACAGGATCGGGCCACCTTCGATGAACATGCGGGCTGGCGAGATCATGGGATCTCCAGTCGAAATCGACTGGGGATGCTAACCTCTGCGCCCTACTTGGGCCCGGGCCCTTTCAGGTCCTTCATCACCGCCCCGGGATGCAGGTCCTTGGGAGGCTTGTACCCCCTGGTGCCGCTCCGACCCAGCTCGGCGGGGCTACCATGGCTGGGGCCCTTGGCATCTGCAGGTGCACGGACGACAGATTGCGGAACCTCCTCGGGTTCGGTGTCCTCCGCCTTCTTCTCCGCCTTCTTCTCCGCCTTCTTCTTCTCCTTCTTCTCCGCCTTCTTCGGGGGCGGTGCGGGCACCGGCCTCTTCGGGGCCGCCTTCGCCCCACCTGGTCGAGGCAGGCCGAGGGCCACCACCAACAGCTCCTCCAGACCATCCGGGATGAAGGGCGTGCTCGTTCCGGCGCGCTCCAACAGCCATTGGCCGTCCTCGGTGAGCGCCACCGTCTCCTCGCCCTCCGCCGCCGCGTACTCCAGCACGATCTGGTTGCCTTGGACCGCCTCCCGGAACTCCAGCGACCGGCTTCCGAAGCCGAAGAGCAGGATCCCCCCCTTCTCATAGGCGGCGGCCACCAGCCACGCTTCTCGGGCCATTTCGGACTTCTGCCGCGCTTTTACCTCTTCCTCGAGCGCCTTCTTGAAGCGTTTCGCCAGCTTGCTCAGCTTTCCACCCATGGTGCACCTCGGTGGGCTCGATAGGGCGGGGATGCTAACACGCGGCAATGAGGACCGTACGGGTAGTCGCAGGCGTCATTTTCCGGGGAGGTCGGGTGCTGGCGGCCCTGCGTGCTCCGGGCATGCCCCTGGCGGGGAGGTGGGAGTTTCCGGGAGGGAAGGTAGAACCGGGCGAATCGGACCAGACTGCCCTGGAGCGAGAGCTCCAGGAGGAGCTGGACGTGGGGGTGGCGGTGGGGCGCCGTCTCGCCGAGTCCACGACTGCCCAGGGTTCCGTGCAGATTCACCTGGTGGCGTACCAGTGCGCCATCCGGTCCGGGGAACCCAGGCCCCTGCAACACGCCGAAATCCGTTGGGTGTCGAGTGGAGAGCTCGACGCCCTGGCTTGGGCCGTGGCCGATGTGCCCCTGCTGGACGCTGTGCGGGGGGAATGCACCTGATCCCGGTGTGGTTTCTCGGTATAGTCGGGTCCGCCCAGGCCCCGGGACCGCATGCCCAACGACGAGTCGATTCAGGAGTTCTTGGTGAAGTTCGGGTTGCCCGAGGACGCTCGGGACGAGGTCGAACGTCTGATCCGCACCGAGTCGGAGAGTGTCTTCCTGCAGCGCCGCCCCGTGTACGAGACCCTGGGTCCCGAGGCGCCAAAGCCCATCACGCTTTACCCGCACGAGCTCTTCGAGACGTGGATCCCCGATCCTACGGACTCGTTGCAGCCGGAGGACGAGCACTTCGGTGACCTGGTAGTCGAGGAGGATCCGGACGACCTGGGGCCGATAGACGACGAGGAACCGTTCACCCCGATGGTGGAACCCGAGGTGGCGCCGCCAGTCGCGCCGCCAGTCGCGCCGCCGGACGCTCCGGTGCCGACGGTGGCCCTCAGCGAGCGCTTCAACGACCTCGGCCTCATCGGCATCGGTGGGATGGGGGAGGTGCGGCGTGCGCTGGACCGGGACCTCAACCGGATGGTGGCGCTCAAGATCATCCGGCCGGAGCTCATGCGGAACTCCCGGGCCGTGGCCCGGTTCGTCGAGGAGGCCCAGACCACCGGCCAGCTACAGCATCCGGGCATCGTCCCGGTCCACGAGATGGGTCGGCTGGCCGACGGGCGCCTGTACTTCACCATGCTCGAGGTGAAGGGACGCAACTTCGAGGAGATCATCGCGGAGTACCACCGCAGCCGCGGCGCAGAGCCGGGCGAGCCAGTCACGAGCGGGATGTGGAGCTTCCGGCGACTGGTGGACATCTTCCTCAAGGCCTGCGAGGCGGTGGCCTACGCCCACGCCCGGGGCGTGATCCATCGCGACCTCAAGCCTGGCAACATGCTGGTCGGCGCCTATGGTGAGGTGATCGTAGCGGATTGGGGACTGGCGAAGATCCTCGACCGCCCGGACGCCATGGTCGACCTCGACGACACGGACCGCATCATCACCGACCGGTCGATGGACAAGACCAAGGCGACCCTGGCGGGCACCATCGCGGGGACGCCAGCGTACATGCCGCTGGAGCAGGCGATGGGCCTGCGAGACCGGCAGGGACCCCATTCTGACGTGTACTCGTTGGGCGCGATCCTGTACGAGGTCCTGTCCGCGTCGCCCCCCTACGTCGGGGACACCGCGGAGCACGTCCTGAAGCAGGTGTTGCAGGGTCCTCCCCCCGTGCCGAGGGGCTCGGAGATCCCGGAGGAGCTGCTGGAGATCTGCCTGCGGGCAATGGAGCGGGATCCCAAGCGTCGATACAGAGACGGCCTCGAGTTGGCGGATGCGGTTTCCGCATGGCTGGACGGCGCCAGGCGGCGAGAGCACGCGCTGGACCTCGTGAACCAGGCCCGCACCAAGCTGCAGCAGATCCGCCGGCTACGCGACCGTGCCAACGCCCTTTACGGGGAGGCGCGGGCATTCCTGGCCGAGCTGACTCCCACCGATCCCGTGGAGGTGAAGCGGGTGGGCTGGCAGCGCGAGGAGGAGGCCCAGCGCCTGGAGCAGGGCGCGAACGTGCTGGAGGTCGTCGTCCAGCAGCTCGCTCGGGCGTCTCTGGAGCACGTCCCGAACCTTCCGGAGGCGAAGGCGTTCCTCGCTGACCTGTTCCAGATCCGGCACGCGGACGCGGAGGCACGCCGGGATCCCGCCGCCGAGCAGTACAAGTTCCTGCTGCGCGCCCACGACAGCGGTCGCTACGCCAGATACCTGGAGGGGTCCGGTGCCCTCACCCTTATCACCGATCCGCCCGAAGCAAAGGTCGAGTTCTTCCGCTACGAGGAGCAGGATCGCCGGCTCGTGGAGGTCCCGACCGGGCAGACCCTCAAGACACCGCTGGTGGAGGCGGAGCTCGAGATGGGCAGCTACCTCCTGGTGATCCGGACGCCGTACCGGCCACCGGTGCACTACCCGGTGTACATCGGGCGGAACGAGCACTGGGATGGCGTGCCCCCCGGCGCCAGCGAGACCGCGCCCATCCACCTGCCCGCTACCACTGAGCTCGGTGAGGGCGACTGCTATGTACCGGCCGGCTGGACCTGGAGCGGGGGCGATTCCATGGCGGCCAACGCCCTGTCCCGCCGTCGGGTATGGGTGAACGCCTTCGTGTGCCGGAGGTTCCCGACGACGAACCGGGAGTACCTCGAGTTCCTGGACGACCTGGTGGCCCAGCGACGTCAGGAGGACGCGCTGAAGTTCGCGCCCCGTGCCCGAGGCGGTACCTTCGGAAGCGAGGGGCCCCTGGTGTATGGACAGGACACCAACGGCCTGTTCTATCTTCAGCCCGACCCGGACGGGAACCGGTGGGGGCGGGACTGGCCGGTGCTGCTGATCTCCTGGCACGGGGCCAACGCCTACGCGAGCTGGCGCTCGGTGTCCGATGGTCTGCGGTGGCGGCTTCCCACGGAGTTCGAGTGGGAGAAGGCGGCCCGGGGCGTCGACGGGCGCGCCTATCCATGGGGAGATTTCCTCGATCCGACCTGGTGCTGCATGCGGGAGGGCCACATCGGGTTGGCCCTGCCAGAGGCCGTCCACGAGCACTCCCTGGATGTCAGCCCCTATGGGGCGCAGGGCATGGGGGGCAATGTACGTGACTGGTGCCGGAACTACTACACGACCACCGGTCCTCCCGTGTTCGAGGATCGCGCCGTGATCACCCCGATCCACGATCCGGACAGCCCGGTGCAGTACCGCGCGGTACGTGGCGGCGCGTGGAATGGGGCCACCAACGACTGCCGGAGCGCATACCGCTACGGCTACCTCCCGGAGAGCCGACTCCAGTCAGTCGGGTTTCGCATCGTGCGCCCCTTCGATCCGAAGTCATCGCCAAGGGAATCCTGGTCGACGTCCCCCATGCCCACCCGGCCCCGACTCTCTTGACCGACACTTGAAGGTCGGATCGCGAGGCCACGACCTTGGCCGAGGTGCTCGACGGGTTGTCGCAGCAGCAGAAGTCCGTCTCGCCGAAGTTCTTCTACGACGAGCGAGGCTCGCGGCTTTTTGACGAGATCACGCGTTTGCCCGAGTACTACGTCACTTCGACCGAGCTGGAGATCCTGCGGGAGCACGGCGCGGAGATGGCGTCATATATCGGGGAGGGTGCCGCCCTCATCGAGTTGGGTATTGGGAGCCCGGAGAAGGCGCGCCGCCTGCTCGACCACCTGCCGGACCTCGGGTGGTACGTCCCGGTGGACATCTCCGAGTCAGCGCTGGACCGGGCCACGCGCGAGCTTCGGGCCGCCTACCCGGAGCTGGAGATACGTCCGATCTGCACGGACTTCACCCGCCCCCTCGCCCTTGCCGGGCTCGACGACGTGTCCAAGCGGGTGCTGTTCTACCCCGGTTCCACGATCGGCAACCTGGACCCGGAAGCGGCCAGCGCGTTCCTGGCCCGGTTGCGGCACACCCACCTGCAGCCCGGTGATGGTCTACTCCTCGGTGGGGACCTGCAGAAGGACATCGCCGTGGTCGAGGCGGCCTACGACGACGCTGCTGGCGTGACCGCGGCCTTCAACAAGAACCTCCTCCTCCACCTCAACCGGCGGTTCGAAGGAGACTTCGACCCGGGTCGGTTCGACCACGTCGCCTTCTACAACGCGGAGCTGGGGCGGATCGAGATGCACCTGCGCAGCCGGCAGGACCAGGTCGTGACCCTCGGTGGACGGTCCTTCCATTTCTTGGAGGGGGAGACGCTTCACACCGAGAGCTCGTACAAGTACACGACGAAGCGCATGCAGACCCTGGCGGGGGGGGCTGGGTACTGTCAGGAGCGGTTCTGGACCGATCGGCGGCGCTACTTCGGGGTGTGGTACTTCTCCGCCTGCTGATCGACGCGTCCACCACCGCGGCGGGATTGCTCGAGTCGGGCTACTTGCGGCGACGCCGCCGGCGGGGGCTCGGCGCCTCTTCGGCCTCTTCCTCTTCCTTCTTGGGCGTGCGGCGGCGTCGGCGGGAGCTGGCCGGTTTCTCGGCGGGTTCTTCGGCCTTTGCCTCGGGCTCTTCCTTCTTGGGCGTGCGGCGGCGTCGGCGGGAGCTGGCCGGTTTCTCGGCGGGTTCTTCGGCCTTTGCCTCGGGCTCTTCCTTCTTGGGTGTGCGGCGGCGCCGTCGGCTCGGGGTCGCCGGTTCCTCGGCGGGGGCCTCGGCCTCCTTCTCTTCGGTTTTGCCGCGGCGCCGTCGGCGAGAGCTGGTGACCTCCTCGGCGGGCGCTTCGGCCTTTGCCTCGGGCTCCGTCTCTGCGGTCTTGCGGCGGCGACGGCGGCGCTTGGCCGGCTCTTCCGCGGGCTCCTCCGCGGCCTTCTCCGCCTTGGCGCCGCGGCGGCGCCGAGCCGGCTTTGCCGCTTTGGCCTCGACCTTGGGCTCCTCCTCGACCTCCCGACGGCGGCGGCGCCGGCGTCGCGAGGTG
>JAFDJI010000338.1 GCA_019307545.1 Deltaproteobacteria bacterium
GTAGCACATCGCGTCCCCGGCCGGGGTGGAATGGCATCGGTGGAGCCACATGTCGGGCACCGACTTGAAGGTAGACGCCCCCAGCCCGGCGTTGGGCACGGATGCCGAGGAGGTCATGGGCGGCGCTCCACTATTGGGTCACCACCACCGGAGCGTCGGTGGCGAGTTGGATTCGCGCGGTCTTCAGCGCGTTCCGGATGGATGCCACCAGCTCGGACCGGCCCTGGCCGAAGTCCTCGTTCTTGAACCAGGCACCCACGAGCAGGTCGATTCCCCGCTCGTCCAGCTCGCTCACCAGGACCAGCGGCTCCGGGTCCTTCAAGATGCGCTCGTCCGAGGCCAGGGCGTCGAGGAGGGCTTTCTTGGCCTTTCCGAGGTCGGCGTTGGAGGCCACGCGGAAACGTACGTCGGCACGGCGCAACCCGTTCCGCGAGTAGTTCTGGATGGGCCCCTTGATGATGATGCTGTTCGGCAGGTAGACGTGCACTCCCTGTGCAGTCTTGAGCCCGGTGGTGAACAGGCCCAGCTCGGTCACCGTGCCGAAGGAGCCGCCCGCCTCCACCAGGTCTCCCCCGCTGAAGGGACGGAGGGTGAGGAGCAGTGCACCGGCGGCGACGTTGGCCAGGCTGTCCCGCAGGGCGAACCCCACCGCCAGGGTTGCTGCGCCGAGCACCGCGATCACCCCGGTGAGATCGACTCCGATGACGTTGAGCGCTGCCACGAAGGCCAGGATCACCACCAGCGGCTTGACCAGGGAAACCACCAGGTGTCGCACCGCCGGGTCGAGGCGACCGCGCTCCAGGGTGATGCGCGTCAAGCCCCCCAGCCAGCTACCCACGACGTAGCCGGCCCCGATGATCAGGAGTGCGTAGATCAGCAACCAGAGTATGGAGCCCATGGTGCCTCCCTTTGGGTGTCAGTAACCTCTGAGCTTGGGATCCAGCGCGTCTCGTAGACCATCGCCCAACAGGTTGAAGGACATTACCGCAAACACGATGCAAAGGCCCGGGTAGGTGGCGATCCATGGCGCCACTCGCAGGGGTTCGCGGCCGTCGTTGATGATCGTCCCCCAGGTCGAGGTGGGCGGCGGTACACCCAGGCCGAGGAAGGACAGACCGGCCTCCACGATCATCGTCGTTCCGATGGCCAGCGAGCAGTACACGATGACTGGCGCGAGCGCATTGGGGATCAGGTGCCGGAACACGATGCGCGCGTTGGACAGGCCCAGTGCCCGCGCGGCCTGGATGAAGTCCTGCTCCTTGAGGGAGAGCACCTGGGACCGGACGATGCGGCTCACCCCCATCCACCCGGTGAGACCGAGGATGGCGATCATGATGAACAGCCCCTCCGGTCCAGTCACCCGGAACAGGCCCGCGATGGCGAGGAGCAGCACCAGGCGCGGCAAGGAGAGCAGCATGTCGACGAGCCACATGAGCAGGCGGTCGATCCACCCGCCACCAAAGGCGGCCACCGCCCCCACGGTGGTCCCGATGGTGCCGGCGATGCCCACCGCCACGAACCCGATGGAGAGGGAGATGCGTCCGCCGTACAGGACCCGGCTGAACAGGTCGCGGCCGAACTCGTCGGTTCCCATGAGGTGGACCCAGTTGGGTGCCGTGTTCTTCAGCCCCATGTCGATGGCGTTGGGCTCGAAGGGCGCGATGAGCGGGGTGAGCAGGACCAGGGTCACCATGACCAGGACGCCGAACAGGCCGATGAGGCCGGTGCGGTTGCGATGGAACTGGCGGAGGAACACCTGCCAGTTGGAGTTGAACTCGGCATCGGAGAGGACCCGCGGGAAGGCGCGGCGGTAGGCGGTCCACCACACCCCCATCGCCGTCAGCATCCAGGTCGCCAGCGCGACGAAGGCGTGGACCGAGAGGCGGTCGCCGAAGGCGCTGTGCAGGACCGAGTCCAAGCGTGGGAAGCCGGCCACAGCCGCCCACACCACCACCCCCCAAAGGAGCATCAAACCGCTGCCGATGACGAACTCGCCCACCAGGACGTGGCCCAACCCGGGCAGCACCAGCCCCGCCAGGGTGGCGGGTGAGGCTTTGACGTCGCGGTCCTTGATGATGGCGGTCATCGCGCGGGCCTCAGTCGTACTGGATGCGCGGATCGATGACCGCGTACATCAGGTCGGCGATCAGGTTCCCCGCCACTACGACCAGGGTGAACACGAAGAAACACGCGACGATGGTGGGGGTGTCCTGGGCGAAGATGGCGTTCACGATCAGGCGTCCCATCCCGGGCCAGGCGAAGATGGTCTCCACGAGCACCGACCCGGAGAACAGGAAGGGGAGGGAGAGGCCCATCAGGGTGATGATCGGGAGCAGTGCGTTTCGAAGGGCGTGCTTACCGATCACCACCCGTTCCGGCAGGCCCTTGGCCCGGGCAGTGCGGATGTAGTCCTGTCGGATCACCTCCAAGAGCGAGGAGCGCATGTAGCGGGCGGTCCCGGCCGCCGCCGCCAGGCCCATGGCCAGTCCGGGAAGCACGAGGTGGAGCGCCCGGTCCCACAACTGCCCCCCGAAGCCGAGCGAGTCGTACCAGACCATGTCGTACATGCCCGAGGTGGGCAGCAGCTTCCAGTGCATCGTGAAGATCAGCTGGAGCATCAGCGCCAGCCAGAAGGACGGCATGGAGTAGAAGAACAGGCTGCCGATGCTGATCCCGGTGTCCACGGGCCGGCCCTGGCGGACCCCCTGCACGGTTCCGAGGAGGATGCCGGTCGGGAAGATGATCATCAGCGTTACCGCTGAGAGGATCAGGGTGTTCGGCAGTGCCTCCATGACCATGTCGAACACCGGCCGCTCTTGCACCATGGAGTGGCCGAAGTCCAGCATCGCCAGGTTGCGGAGCATGAGGAGGTACCGGAAGAAGGCCGGCTGGTCCAACCCGTACTTGGCGATGATCATCTCCCGGACCTCGGGCGTGGTCTCGGGGGTGAAGAAGTGGTCGGCCACCGATCCCGGAGACAACTCGATGAGGAAGAAGATGATCGTCACGACCCCCCACAGGAGGGGGATCGCGAGCAGCAGCTTCCGAAGGATGTACTTGATCACCGCCGGACTCCGCGCCGTCGGGTGAGGCAGAGGACGCTTCCTACCGGCGGTACTTGATCTTCTCCTCGGGCACCCGCCACCGGTTCAGGTGGTTCAGCGCCGAGAGCACGTCGATCTCGTAGTCCTCGACACGCTCGTGGATGCCCACGATCTCGTCCATCCACCACAGGAACAGGTAGGGCTGGTCGTCGTAGATGACCTGCTGCATCTCCTTCCATACCGGCGCGGCCTCCATGGGGATCGGAGTGCCCATACCCTGCTGCATCAACTCGTCGGCACGGGGGTTGTTGTAGCCGGTGAAGTTGAACTCGTACTTGCGGGGCTTGCAGTCAGCAGCTGCATCCGGACCGCACTCCACGTCGGAGTGCCAGAGAGTGGCGGGGTCTACGAACAGGCCCGCCGACCATCCTCCGAGGGCCGCCTCGTAGTCCTTCTGGCGGAGGTTCTCGAAGAAGGTGTTGCTCTCCTGTTTCTCGATGTTCATCTTCACACCGACCCTCTCCAGGTGGGCCTGCAGCAGGATGGAGACATCGGCGCGCCGCTTGTTGCCGGTGTTGGTGGTCAGGGTGAACTCGAACCGCTCCCCATCCTTGTCGAGGAAGCCGTCGCCGTCGTGGTCCTCCCAACCGGCCTCGGCGAAGAGCGCCTTCGCCTTCTCCACGTCGTGGGGCAGGGGGGTGATGTCGTCGTTGTGGACCCCGCAGAGCGCCGGAGTGATGGTTCCGACGGCCCGCCTGGCGTAGGACTCGCCCGTCTCCGAGGTGAGCACCTTGGCGATTATGTCGTCGATGTTCACCGACATGGCGAGGGCCCGGCGGACACGCTGGTCCTGGAACATCGGGTTGTTCAGGTTCCAGGCCACATAATCCATCGACCGCCACCCGCGGCGGACCAAACGGACCTCCGGGTTGTTCTTCCGCAGCAGGTCGGCGTCGGCCACGGTGATGCCCCGCATGAAGTCGACGTCGCCGTTCTGCAGTTCGATGAGGCGGGTGGAGTACTCGGGGATGATCTTGAAGATCACCTTGTCGAGCTTGGCCCGATCCTCCTCGGGGCCGGTGAAGTTCTCGTTGGGCTCGAGCACGATGCGGGTGTTGGGTTCGTAGAGGGCGAGCTTGAAGGGGCCGCTGGCGAGCGGGTTCTTGGAATAGGCGTGTCCGCGGAGGGTGGCGCGGTCGGCGCTCTCGAGCTTGTGCTTGGGCAGGAGGGCGAGGGCGGAGGCGTGCGCAACCTGGGTGTCCCGGTCGTAGGCCTCGGTGAAGTGCCACTCGATGTGGGTGTCGTCGATCACCAGCGGGTGCTTCCCGGGCACCATGCGCTCGATGTAGGAGACGCGTGGGCTGGCGACCAGGGGATCGGCGACGAGGTCGTAGGTGAACTCGATGTCGCGCGCGGTGACCTTGGTGCCGTCCTGGAAGGTGATGTCGTCCCGCAGGGTCATCTTCAGGACCGTGCCGTCGTTGGACCATGCCCAGTCGGTAGCGAGGCTGGGGAGCTTCTTCATCGAACAGTCGAACTCGATGTCGACGAGTGGGTAGGCGAGGTTCTCGTTGATGGCGCCGTCGGCCTCGGACTCGCTCACCACCGACATCAGGTTCCCGATGTCGGTCTGCTCTGCGATGACCAGGGTGTCGCCCGGGGGTCGTGCGTCTTCGGCGGGCGGGGTGTCTGGCTGGGGTCCGCCGCACGAGAGGAGGACCAAGAGCGGAAGAACACGGACCACACGGTTGTGCATCGGGCCTCCATCATCGGCAGGAGCCAGCAGGACAAGCGGGTTTGTAGCGCACGGGGATGCCCGCGTGCAAGGACTCCATCCTACGCGCGGGACGTGCAAGCGGAGGATTTCACCCCGTATGGGTCCGCCGGGCCCCCACCACTCGGGGCACTCCCCCCAGGTCGTTCCAGGTGGTGACGTCGGACAGACTCTGGCGGCGGAACAGGTCTGTGACCTCCCCCGCCTGCTGGTGACCGACTTCCACGATCA
>JAFDJI010000339.1 GCA_019307545.1 Deltaproteobacteria bacterium
CCTCGCCAGCAGCCACCAGGATCGCGACTACGTCCACCAGGAGCAGCACCACGGTGAGGGCACCCGCGACGGCAATACGCACGTGTTGCATCGGATCCTCCCTGCTACAGCAGGCTGAAAGCGGCGGCCATCACCCCGGCGAGCCCTTCGCCCGCGATGCCCCCCGCGCCAATCGCCGCGGCGTAGGTGATGGCCCACTTCTCGTCACGCTTGCCAAGGCCCCAGCAGATGACCGAACCGAGGAAGATGGAGAATGAGTAGATGTAGGGCACCACGAAGGCCACCCCGAGCCCGATGGCAGCCGGCAGCAGCGGCTTGAGCCACTTCGGCCCGAATGCCCCGAGCAGCGGGATGAGGACGCCCACCGCGACGCCGCACAGCAGCGCCGCCAGGGCATACGGGGGCAGGGCATCGGTGCCCTGGGCCATCATGGTGGCCACGCCCGACCAGGTGATGGCCGCTGGCGCGGGCCAGGTTGTGGACCCGATGGGGTGCGCCTGGATCAGCACCCAGAAGATGGCGGCGCAGAACGCAGATCCGAAGAACACCCCGAGGAACTGGGCGTAGACCTGGGTGCGGGGGGTCGACCCCAACAGCCAGCCAGCCTTCAGATCCTGCATCATGTCCGCCGCCTCCGAGGCCCCAGTGGCCGCGACGCCGCCGGTGAGGAGGTTGGTGGTGGTGACCTGGGAAACGGCGGCCGCCGTACCGGTCTGCAGCGTCCCGAAGGCGATCTGGGTGACGTGGCCCATGGCGCCCACCGGGTTGATGTCGGTCTCCCCGGTGGCACGCACCGCGATCACCGCGAGGATGAAGGAGAGCCCGATGGCAAGCGGACCGAAGTACCACGGCACCCCGAAGCGGAGGACGAGCATCAAGGTGACGCCGATGCCCGCCAGCACCAACCCCAAGGCCCACTGCCAGGTGGGAAGCTCCAGGTGGGCGATGGGCGACGCGACGCCGCCTCGCCGGGACAGGCTGCTGCGCAGGCCGCGGATGATGATGGGCAGCTTGAGGGCGAAGGCGGTGAGGCCAGCCGCGACCATGACGCCGATACCAGGCCACATGGTCCACTTCACCAGCACCGCGAAGAAGTCCTGGGTGTGGATGAGCCACATGTACCGGCAGTTGTCCTGAAACCACCCCAGGCGCTCCGCGGCAAGCCCATCGGGGAAGGTGGGCTCCGCCATGAGCACGGTGCACTGTTCCACCGCCGCGGTCGCGGTCATGTGGGTCGCGATGACCATGTCGATGCCGTTGACGTGCACCAGTGGGGCCAGGATGCCCCAGGCGACGAACCCGCCGATCGCGAGGGAGACGCCGACGCGCGGACCCACCAGAAAGCCGGCACCCAGCATCATCGGGGAGGCCGCCGCCCCGATGGTGAGGTTCTGCCAGGCCACCCCGCCGAATCCCGCGAGCTTGGCCGGTGCCATGAACGCGCCAGGGAGGAAGGCTCCGGGGCCGTCGCGCAGCCAGGTGAACACCCCCGACCCCAGCCCGGTGAGCGCCAGTGCGCGTGCCTTCTTGAGGGCCCCAGCGCCGGTGTCGTGCATCGCCTCGATGGTCCGGGCCGCGGCGGTACCGGTCGGGAACACCAACTGGTCGATCACCACGGCCTGTCGGCGGAGCGGGATGGCGAAGAACACGCCCAGGAAGCTGCTGAAGAACACCCACAACAGCACGTCGAGGAAGGTGGGGCCGCGCGCGATGATCCCGTCCATCTCGAGCAGGATGAGGGCCGGGATGACGTTGACGATGTTGCCGAGTGAGCCCGCGGCCGAGGCAAAGGTCTGGGTGATGTTGTTCTCGAGGACCGTGTACTTTCGGCCGAGCCCCCGGATGATGGCAAAGCCGAGGATCGCGGCGATGATGGAGCCGCCCTCGCCCCAGCCGGTCTTCAGACCCATGTAGATGTTGAAGGCGATCATCAGCCCGGCGAGGAGCACCGAGACCACGAACACCTGGAGGGTGAACTCCGCGAGCTTGTGACCCTTGTAGACGTGGTCCAGCCACCACTGCTCCACCGCCGCGACCTCCTCGGGGGTGGTCGGCGGCGGGGGCTGGGGTACGCTTCCCTCGGTGACGGGCTCGGCAGCTTCCACGGGCGCCCCTCCAGAAGTCGGGGCGCAACCTAACGCACACATTGCTGATCGAGATCGAAGCCGACGCGGTGGGCTACCGGCCCTGAGCAGGCTGCGGCGTCTCGCCCACCTCCAAGCGAAGCGGCAGGCTGCAGTTCGGACAGCGAATCCAGGTCGGGTCTTCCAGCACCCCTCCCTTGACGCGCATCTCTGCGCCACAGTCGGGGCAGGTCCCCCGAATCTCCTTCGCCACCACCGCGATGCGGTACACCCACACCGCGAGGCCCAGTCCCAGCAGCGGCAGGAGCCAGGTGGTGAACAGGTGCACGATCGGCACCAGCACGAACACCGCCGCCCCCAGGATGCCAGCGCCCGCAATCACCAACGCGCGGGCCAGCCGGTTCCCCCGCCCACGGCGGACCAGGTCGGCCTCGCCGTCGACAACGCGATGATCCCGGGTGTGCAGGTGGATCGCTTCGGTCACCATCATCGCCCTCACACCAGCATTCTACCGCTATCATGGCCCCCCATGCGCGACCGGCCTTCCAACCACCAGGTCGCTCAGCGGGCCATGGCGCTGTCGTGGACCGCCGACGCGGCGTTCGCAGCGAGCCGCTTCCATGAAGCGCGGAAGGGCTACGAGCAGGCCCTGGAGTTGCACCGCCGGGCTGAATACCGCCACGGAGAGGGCCTGGTGCGCATCAACCTCGGCGCGGTGGACCTCTGCCAGGGTCGGTTGGAGGAATCGCGCACCCACCTCGAGGCGGCCCTCGCCATCCACCGGAAGCAGGGGGAAGGACGGTTCGCGGCCCTCGCGTCGGGGCGGTTGGGTGCCCTCGAGCTGGAGGTGGGCAACCTGGACCGGGCCGCGGCCTGCTTCGCGGTGGCGCACGAGGTCCACCAGGCCGCGGGGGAGCGGCCGTACGAGCTGGCGGCACTGCTCGCCATCGGCATGCTGCACCGGGCGGCGGGGAGGCTGGAGGAGGCCCGCGTCTACCTGGAGACCACCCTGCGGGAGGCCCGCGCCATCCTGGACGACCGGTTGCAGGTGGCCGCGATCGTGGAGTTGGGGCTCCTACTCCAGGAGGAGGACCGTCCCGCGGACGCGATCGTGGAGATGGAGCGGGCGATGGCGCTCCATCGCCGCCTCGACGACGCATACGCCCGCGCCGGGGTGCTGCGCGCGAGAGGGGCCTGCAGCTCGAGTTGGCCGACACCACTGCCATGCGTGAGGACGCGGCACACGCGCAGAAACTCTGCGACGAGGTCGGAGACCGGCATGGCCTCGGCGAGGCGGTGGCCCTGATCGCAGTGGCCGAGGCCACCTCCGGCCGGCTCGACGCAGCACGGGCGCGCTTCGAGGAAGCCGCTGCTCGCGTGGCCGACCATCCCCTCCTACGGGTAGTGGTGGAGGTCCATCGGGGCCACCTGGACCTGGCAGAGGGCACGGCTGGTCGGGAGGCCGCGGCGCAACGGCTGGCCGCCGCGGAGGAGGGAGAGGCGCCAGCGGCGGGCCGGTCGGCGGGGGTACGCATCGCGGCGCGGTTGTTGCGGGAGGCGATGGCGCGCTAGGCGCGCAGCTCCCAGTGCCGGAAGCACGTCACCAGGTGGTCGTTCACCATGCCCACCGCCTGCATGAACGCGTAGGTGATGGTGGGGCCGCAGAAACGGAAGTCCCGCTTCTTGAGTGCTTTGGCCATCGCCTGGCTCTCCGCGGTCTGGGCGGGGAGTTGGTCCAGCCGGGTCCAGTGGTTGTGCACGGTCTGCCCGCCCACGAAGTCCCACAGGAAGTCGGAGAAGGATTCACCCTCCTCGCGCAGGCGCAGCCAGGCCTGAGCGTTGCGCACCGCGGCCTGGATCTTCGCCTTGTTGCGGACGATGCCGGCGTCGGCCTTCAAGGCGGCCAGCTTCGCCTCGTCGTAGCGGGCGATCCGCTCTGGTTCGAAGCCATCGAAGGCATGGCGGAAGTTCTCGGTCTTCTTGAGGATGATCCACCAGGACAGCCCGGCCTGGAACCCGTCCAGGATCAGCTTCTCGAACAGCGCCCGGTCGTCGCGTACGGGGACCCCCCACTGGGTGTCATGGTAGGCCACGTAGAGGTCGTTCGCCTCGCTCCAACCGCACCGCTGGACGGTCTGTTCGTCGCTGCTCATGGGGCGGGCGTATCACGCTCGGACGGCTCCAGAACCGGCTCCACGCGCACCGCGGTCCCGTACGTGAGGATCTCGGCGCAACCCGCCATGATCATGGAGGTGGAGAACCGCACGGTGACCACCGCGTTCCCACCCCTTGCCAGCGCCTCGGCACGCATGCGGTCCAGGGCCTGCTCTCGCGCTTCGGCCATCATCTTGGTGTACTCGGCAATCTCGCCGCCCACCAGCATCTTGAGGGCCGCGACGATGTCGTGACCCACGTGCCGGGCGCGGATGGTGTTTCCGCGCACCAGGCCCAGCACCTCCACGATGCGCTGACCCGTGATCTCGTCCGTGGTCACCACGGGCAGGGAGTCGGGGCGACTGGCGAGGTCAGCAGAGCTCGCCACCAGGGCGTTCGTCATCGGATCACCTCGGTGTAGGGGTCGGACTTCCACATGGAAAGCCGCCAACGGATCACGGAGAACAGCAGGACCAGGATACCGGCGACCAGGCCCCCCAAGCCCAGGCGAGCCCAGATCGGCACCTCGGCGTCCAGCATCGCCTCGGTGAGGCCCCATCCCGAGAGGATGGCGACGCCCACCAGGAACAAGGTCAGGCCGAGCACTCGCTCCACCCGCACCAGCGGGCTGCGCTCGTGACGGTCGTGCGCCAGATCGTGCTCGAGCCGACTCACCCAGCCGTCGGTGAGCGCCTTCAAGGACCGCTGCGCATCCAACTCCGCCATCAACTCCGGCTTGTCGACCAGGTGCGCCATCAACTCCTCCCGCTCCGCGGGGGAGGCGACCTCGTCCACGACCTTCACCATGA
>JAFDJI010001005.1 GCA_019307545.1 Deltaproteobacteria bacterium
ATAGCGGCCCGCGAGGAGCGCCTCGCCACCGCAGGAGAGGCACGGATCGGCCGAGGTCTCTTCGAGGCAGGTGCTGCAGATCATCGGTTACTCCATGCCGGACCCGAGAGGTACATCTTGCTTCCACTCCTCTTCGCGCTTCTCGCCCCGGCTGCCGCCGAGTGTACCGACACCGAGATGACCGTGACCACCGAGGTGGTGGGCGTGTCCGCGGACGGCAGGCGCTGGGCGGTGCGGCGGGTCGGCTATGCCCTCGACGAGTCGTGCGTGGGATTCTGCGGGTACCCGAAGATCCCCAGCCCCGCCGCCACCTCGGTCACCGACCGGGCACTCGCGGATCGCGCGCCCGCGATGGTCACCCTGCACCTGTGCGAGGGGCCGCGTCTCCACGGTGACCATGACCCCGGCCTCCAGGTCGAGCGCGAGGTAGCCGGGGACCTCCCCGCTGTCCTCCAGCTGATAGCGGCCCGCGAGGAGCGCCTCGCCACCGCAGGAGAGGCACGGATCGGCCGAGGTCTCTTCGAGGCAGGTGCTGCAGATCATCGGTTACTCCATGCCGGACCCGAGAGGTACCCGAGAGGACTGTGACCACCGAGGTGGTGGGCGTGTCCGCGGATGGGAGGCGCTGGGCGGTGCGGCGGGTCGGCTACGCCTTCGAGGAGGCGTGCGCGGGCTTCTGCGGGTATCCGAAGATCCCCAGCCCCGCCGCCACCTCGGTCACCGACCGGGCACTCGCGGATCGCGCGCCCGCGATGGTCACCCTGCACCTGTGCGAGGCCGACGTGGGATCGTGCGGCGCCGAGGAGGGCTGGACCGTGTATGCGCTCGCCTTCGACGAACTGGCCGAGGAGTGGGGAAGCACCTGGTCGGAACCCGACAAGACGCGCTGTACCGCCCACGAGGCCGCTGTGGTCCAACTCGAGGCCGCCAAGGCCGCCTACGCCGCTGCCGGTGTCGACCTGGGCGCCAAGCCAACGGCCCTGGTGCGCAAGGGCTCCGCCTGGGTCGTGCCCCAGACCACCATGGCACCCCTGGGCCTGGACGCCCCAGTGCTCCTCGAGGTGGAGGTCCGGGAGACCGAGAGCGCCATGGACTGGTTCGTGGATCTGAAGGCCAGGGTGGAAGGAGGTCCAGCCGCCGTCGTCTGGAGCCGCCCGGCTGACATCTACGAGATGCACCAAGGTGGCACGGAGTTCTTCGCCCACCCGGTGCTCGCCCCGGCTGGAGGGCTGGTCGTCTACTGGACCTACCACCGGGGCTCCGAGGACGCGGGGTTCCCAAAAGCCTTGCACCTCGCCGAGGTGGCCAAGGCGCTGGGTGTGGAGCGACCGGGTCCACCCTAGGCGCGCTGGGACGGGCCCACCGAACGCCATCATCGGGCCATGGAGGAGTTCTACGAACGCTTCCCCCAGGCCGAGGAGACGGTGTTCATCACCGCGGAGGGATTCGAGACGGTCCTGGAGCACCTGCGGTAGGGAGGCCAGTCAAGTCGACCGTGGTGCCTTCCACGCACATGTGTGCACTGTGTGATCACCGAGGAGCAGCGCACCGCGCATGACAGATGCACACACCGCTCGGCCCTGACCGAGCCCAGGAGGAAGACATGAAGCGCACCATGCTGCTCGCAACCGCTGCCCTCTGCACCCCCACCGCGGCCTGGGCGGGCTGGTTCGTAGACAGCGACGGGGCATTCGGCGCGACGGACCCGGTGCTGTACGTCGACGAGTGGGGCACGCTGTACGACGTGGAAGATGACGTGCTCGTCGATGTGGAGGACTCCTTGGGCAGGATCGTCGCCATCTGGGAAGCTCAACCAGGACGGGTTGTCCTTCGAGGTCGATACCAAGACCGGTGTGCTCTCCATCATCGGCGAGAACGACCGGTAGCCGGCCCGAACGCTCACCCCGAGCGGCGTATCGCGCCTACACGATCTCCTGCAGCTTCACCACCTTCATCTCCCCCGCCCGCAGGCTCCGGATCGCGCTCACCACCGCCCGCGCCGCCGGCAGGGTGGTGATGCAGGGGATGCCGTACCGCAG
>JAFDJI010000340.1 GCA_019307545.1 Deltaproteobacteria bacterium
CGACTGTCCGGCCGACGCCTTCGAGCCGGCCACGACGGAGTGCCGCGCCTCGGCCGGTGACTGCGACATAGCCGAGACGTGCCCCGGCACGGGACCCGCCTGTCCTGCCGATGGCTTCGAGCCGTTGGGCACCGCGTGTGGCGATCCCGGCGACACGGTCTGCGACGATCCGGACAGCTGTGATGCTGTGGGGAGCTGTCAGGCCAACTACGAGCCCCCGACGACTCTATGCCGTGCGGCGGTCGACGTCTGCGATGCTCCGGACTATTGCGACGGGGCCAGCGCTGCCTGCCCGGCGGATGAGAAGCTCACGACCGAGTGTCGGCCCTCGGAACATGTCTGCGACGCGGCCGAGATGTGTAACGGGGTGTCGGACGACTGTGGGCGAGATATGCCCGCAAACGGGCTCCCGTGTCCCGACGGCGATCTCTGCAACGGCGACGAGGTCTGTGTGAGTTGGACCTGCACGGCTGGACCGCCGTGTGGCTGCGACGACGGTGACAGCTGCACCATCGACATCTGCGACGCGGTCCAGGGCTGCGTATACGAGCCGATCGTGGGGGGGCCCTCGGGCTGCGGGATGCTCGACCTTCCCAGCGCTTCGCCGGCCGGCCGGCTGCTGCTGAGTCTGCTGGTGGTCGGTGCGGGGGCGACGTTCCTGGCCTGGCGCCGTCACTCACCAGAGCGTAAATGGGGGGAAAGGGCCCGACGCCGAATCCACCCACAGATTCTGCTGAAGCGCTGAGCTGGTACCCGACGGTTTTCTCGTAAGACCCTGTTTTCAAAGGGGAAAAAAGACTTGAAAAGAGTTAAGAAAATTCCCGCGAATGATGCTCTTGATGTTATAATCCCTCAACCCTGGGGGGGGCCGAGGAGTGTGTAACTGTGGCTATCCCCCCCCGACGGACTCGACCGACGATTCCCTCCCCGGGCCTTACAGGACCCGACGCCGGCGAGATCTCCCAGCGGCGAAGCCGCTCGAACTCAGCAGGTACGGCGCAGCGTCTCGTCGGGCTCATGGGTAAATCCCCCCGGGCCCGAGCTCTGAGCGCCCTGCTGCTGGCGCTCGTGCTCCTGTTGACCTCCGGTCAATCGCTCTCGCAGCAGGCCGGCGACGTGGTCATCAGCGAGTTCCTGTACCACCCGGTCGATCTGGGCGACCCCGGTGAGGAGTTCCTCGAGATCCACAACCGCACCGGCACGGTGGTCGACCTCGACGGCTGGTGCTTCACCGACGGCATCGGGTTCTGCTTCGGGCCCGGCGATTCCATCGCTCCTGGCGAGTACCTGGTTCTGGCCAACGACGCGGTCGAGTTCGAGGCGGCCTACGGCTTTCCACCCGACTTCTCCGGCAACAGCGGCAAGCTCTCCAACGGCGGCGAGACCCTCGTTCTGGAGGACGCCTTCGGCCTGGTCGTCGACGAGGTGGACTACGACGACGTCGATCCCTGGCCGACGACTGCGGACGGTCTCGGGTTCTCTCTCGAGGTCATCGACCCGGTGGAGGACAATGACACTCCCCGCAACTGGGCGGCCTCCACGGATCTCGCGGGTCACACGGCGGGCGCGGCCAACAGCGTCGCCGCGACGGGACTGCCGCCCTGGATCAGCCAGGTTCAGCACGGGAGCGCCGATCCGGGCGTCTCGATCGGCGTCAGCGCCTTCGTCGAGGACGCCACCAGTGTCGACCTGATCTACCGGCTCGGCTTTGGCAGCGAGGTCGCGATCCCGATGTTCGACGACGGGCTCAGCGGTGACGGTGCCGCCGGGGACGGCAGCTACGGGGCCTTCATTCCCGGTCAGCCGTTCGACACGCTGGTTCGCTACTGGATCGAGGCGATCGGGCCGACCGGCGAGATGGCCCACCCGCGCCTCGACGACACCATCAACTACCGTGGCACGGCCGTGGTCGACCCCGGCCCTGTCTCCGACCTGCCGATCTTCCACTGGTACGTCGACCCCGCCGACTTCGCCAACGCCCTCGCCCACTTCCAGACCGACGAGACCGAGCCCGCGGTGCTCTTCTTCAACGGCCGGCTCTGGGACAACATCCAGTTCCGGGTGATGGGCAACAGCGCTCGGAGCTGGCCCAAGAAGCACTGGAAGTTCATCTTCCCCAAGGGCAACGACTTCATCGCGCCGAGCCTCGGCATCACCACGCCGATGGACCGCTTCAACATGCGCTCGAACTGGGCGGACAAGACCCACATGCGCGAGCTGCTGTCCTACGAGGCCCTGGAGGCTTCGGACGGGTTTTCGTTGTTGTCCTTCAACGTGCGCCTGGAGCAGAACGGGGCGTTCTACGAAATCTCCACCTTCGTCGAGCAGCCGGACGGGGAGTGGGTCGATCGCGTCGGCCTCGACGAGGACGGCGCCCGCTACAAAGGCGTCTCGAACGCTCTCTGCCAGACAGGCACGCTTGCGCGACGCGACTACATCTTCGACAACTTCAACCTCCCGGCCCAGATCAACTACCAGGCCGCCCTGGTCCTGATGCACGAGAACGACGCCCCTCACAAGAACTACCACCTCTACCGCGACACCGAAGGCACGGGGCGCTGGTTCATGATCCCCTGGGACAAGGACCTGACCTGGGGCCGCAACTACGACGGCGCCGTGCTCAACGACGTCATCTGGGCCGACGTGGACAGCATCGCGGGACGTACGAACGTCTCCCCGAGCCACCCGCTGTTCGGGGATCAGCTGCACCAGAAGTGGGACTTCGAGTGGAACCGCTGCACCGACGCCCTCTACGCCGAGCCCGAGATACGGGAGATGTTCTTCCGGCGCCTGCGGACGCTGATGGACGAGCAGCTGGTCGCCCCGCTACTCGACGACCGCATCGACCAGCTGGTGGCCGAGATCGACGGGAGCTCGACGGGCAACGAGCACGCCCTCGACGTCGCCGACTGGGGCCAGTACGGAGCCCCGCAGACCATCGACCAGGCCATCGCCATCCTCAAGAACGACTACCTGGCGGTGCGCCGGACCCATCTCTTCAGCACCCACCGGGTGCAGGGCGAGATCCCCGAGGCGCAGAGTCCGGGGCTGCCGGTCGTGATCACCGAGATCATGTACCACCCGATCGGAGAGCCCTCCCACGAGTTCGTCGAGCTCTTCAACCCGTCGTCCAACGAGGCGGTGGACCTCTCGGGGTGGACGGTCGAGGGCCTCGGACTGACGATCCCGCCGGGCACCGTCCTGGTGCCGCAGGGCTACCTGGTGCTGGCGTACGACGACCCCGCGTTCCGCGCCGAATACGGCAGCGGACTCTTCATTGCCTCCCAGTACGAGGACAGCCTGCCGACCCTCGGCACCAGCGTGGTGCTGAGGGACCAGCACGGCGCCGAGGTCGATCGGGTCGACTACAGCAACGGCGCGCCCTGGCCCTCGGCACCGGCCGGCACCGGCCCCTCCCTGGAGCTGATCGATCCGGCGCTGGACAACAACGACGCGGCGAACTGGGCTGCCAGCTCCGGCGCCGGGACCCCCGCAGCGTTCAACAGCGTCAGCACGCCCGGCGCGCCCCCTCCCGAGCTCTACATCAACGAGGTGCTGCCTTCGAACGCCTCGGTCAACCAGGACGAGGCGGGGGACTTCGACCCCTGGATCGAGATCTACAACGCCTCGCCGGCGGCGGTCGAGCTGGGCGGCATGCATCTGAGCAACGACTTCTCGCAGCCCGACCAGTGGCGCTTCCCGTTCGGCACCAGCCTGTGCTCGGGCTGCTGGGTCGTGGTCTGGGCCGACAACGAGCCCCCCGAGGGCCCCCTGCACACCAACTTCGCCCTGAACCCTCTTGGGGGCACGATCACCCTGAGCGACGCCTCGCTGGTGGAGATCGACTCCGTCGTCTACGGCACGCTGGCCGCGGACACCTCGCTGGGCCGGCTCCCGGACGGCGGTGTCACGCTGCTCGAGCTGCTGGGCGCCACTCCGGGCATCGCCAACAACATGGGTGCCGCGGCGCTGATCCTGAACGAGTACAACGCGGTCTCGGACACCAACTTCCTGAAGGACGGCGCCTCGGACACCTACTGGGGAATCGTCGCGGGCAACGGCGGCGACTGGTTCGAGCTGCTGGTCACGGTCGATCGCCTCGACCTGCGGGGCTGGCAGCTCCTGGTCAGCGACGACACCGGCGGGGCCGGTGAGACGACGACCCTCCTCACCCTGACCCAGGATGCCCTCTGGTCCGACCTGCGCGCCGGCACCATCATCACGGTCTCCGAGAATCTGGCCGACGACGTCAGCTACGATCCGACTCAGGGCGATTGGTGGATCAACGTCCAGGCCGCCGACGGCGCCTCGGGCATCTACATCACCGCCCAGAGCTTTTCCGCCTCGAACACCAACACACAGATCACGATCTTCAACGAGAGCGGCGCACCCGTCTTCGGCCCGGCGGGCGAGGGGGTGGAGCCTTCGAGCGGCGTCGGCAGCACCGAGGTGTTCAAGCTGGAGGAGGATCCGAGTCCCGATATCACGCCGCTTTCGGACTACAACGACGGCAGCTCCAGCACCTTCGGAGCTCCGAACATCTTCAGCGCCGGCGCCATGGTCCAGGACCTCACGCTTCTGCGCTCCGCGGTCTGCTTCTCGGACGCGGACTGCGACGACGCGAACGTGTGCACCGGTGTCGAGACCTGCGACATCCCGTCGGGCACGTGTGTGTCTGGGTTCTGCGGCACTTCTGAGATCGTCTTGCTCGATGATGACTTCGAGGTCGACCTCGGAAGCTGGGGCAACGTCGGAGGGGACGACATCGACTGGACGCGGGACAGCGGTGGCACGCCCTCGAGCGGCACCGGTCCGACGGTGGATCACACCACCGGCACCGCGAGCGGCTTCTACCTCTACACGGAGTCGAGCACGGACGGAACCGGGTTCCCCAACAAGACGGCTCTACTGGAGAGCCCCTGCATCGACTTGATCGGCACGACCGATGCAACGCTGAGCTTCTGGTACCACATGGTCGGGAGCGCCATGGGCACCCTGTACGCCGAGGTTGCACCCGGCTGCAGCACGAGCTGGACGACGGAGTTCAGCCTTTCTGGATCGCAGCAGTCGGCTCAGAGTGACCCCTACCTCCAGGCGAACATCGATCTCTCGGCCTACGTCGGAACGAACATCCGGCTGCGCCTGCGTGGCGTCACCGGGAGCAGCTGGGCGGGCGACATGACCGTCGACGACGTCCAGGTCAGCGCTTCCGTCCTGACCTGCGGCTGCGATGACGGTGTGTTCTGCAACGGCGAGGAGACCTGCGCGGGGAGCACCTGCGTGGCCGGGATTCCGATCGACTGCGAAGACGGCATCAGCTGCACGACGGGCGTCTGCAGCGAGGCGACCCTGTCGTGCGACCAGTCCCCGGACGACCAGGTGTGCGACGACGGGAATCCCTGCAACGGGCCCGAGATCTGCGATCTGGCACTCGACTGTCAGCCGACCGGGTGCGACTCGCAGGTCGACCTGATCGATCAGAGCTTCGACACGCAGGCCGGCGAATTCGCCTACCAGGACGACACCTTCCGAGGCACCTCGAACCCGTCGTTCGCCGCTGGAAGCTATGAAGCCGCCGGTGGCCAGGCTGGCGGCGGATTGCGCGTACAGGTGGGGGGCAACTCCACCAACATGTCCGGCGGCTGGGTGGCCAGCTTCGACGTGGTCGGGCTGCCGACATCGGTCGAGGTAGAGGTGTCGTTCCGGCTGCTGTTCAGCGGCGGGTACGAGTCCGATGAGTTTGGTGAGGCCTTGTTGTCGGTCAACGGCACGCTCCTTGGCGTGGCTCCCAACGACTACCTCTTCCAGCAGGTCGGAGACGGCAGCACGAACTGGGATAGCGGCTGGATCACGGAAACCCTCTCCCTCAGCCTGGCTCCCGGGGCGCACCAGATCACCGTGGGCGGTTTCAACAGCAAGAGCACCGTCGCCGGAGAGATCACGGAAGTCTTCTTCGACGACGTGCGGGTCACCGCCTTCTTCGATACGAGCTGCGAGTGCGAGGACGGCGACGTTTGCAACGGTGTTGAGACCTGCAGTGGTGATGTCTGCGAGCCGGGAACGTCGCTCGACTGTGACGACCAGGTCGCGTGCACCGCGGATCTGTGCGACGCCATCGCGGGCTGTCAGAACGTCGACGGCTGTGTGGGCGGAGAGGCCTGCAACGGGGTCAGCGGCCTGTGCGAGCCGAAGTCCTGCTCGGGCGACCCGGAGTGCGACGACGGCCTCTACTGCAACGGCGTGGAGAGCTGCGTCGGCAACCTGTGTGCGCCCGGAACTCCGGTCGCCTGCGACGACGGCGTCGGCTGCACGTTCGACGCCTGTGACGAGGCGCTCGACGCCTGCGAGTCCCTGCCCGATCACGCTATTTGCCAGAACGGGGTGTTCTGCGACGGGGTGGAGCTGTGCGACCCGCTGCTCGACTGTCAGGCGGGTCTAGCCGAAGCCTGCGACGACGGGATCGGCTGCACCGTCGACTCGTGCAACACAGGCGCCGACGCCTGCGACAACGTCCCGGACGACGGCCCGTGTCAGAACGGTCTCTTCTGCGATGGCGCCGAGATCTGCGACGCGGCGCTCGACTGTCAGCCGGGCCCCGCGGTGGACTGCGACGACGGGGTGGGCTGCACCGCGGACTCGTGCAACGAGGTAAGCGACGCGTGCGACAACACCCCGGACGACGGCCCGTGTCAGAACGGCCTCTTCTGCGACGGGGCCGAGAGCTGTGACGCTGCCCTCGACTGCCAGGCCGGTGCCGACCCCTGCGCCGGCCTGTCGTGCGACGAGAATATCGATTTCTGTGTCGCTTCGGGCCCGGCACCCGCCATCCTGAACGAGTACAACGGCGTGGCCTCCGGAAACTTCCTCAAGAACGACGCCTCGGACGTCTTCTGGGGAAGGATCGAGGGGAACGGCGGTGACTGGTTCGAGCTGGTGGTGACGAGCGACCACCTCGACATGCGCGGCTGGGACCTGGTCTGGAGCAACGACGGCGGCCCGGTTCAGATCCTCACCCTGACCAGCGATCCCATCTGGTCGGATCTGCGTGCCGGCACGATCATCACGGTGACCGAAGACCTGGCCGACGACGTCAGCTACGACCCCGTGGGGGGCGACTGGTGGATCAACGTGCAGGCTGCGGACGCGGCGTCCGGCGCCTACATCACGGCCAGCGACTTCGAGGTGTCGAACAACGACTGGCAGCTC
>JAFDJI010000341.1 GCA_019307545.1 Deltaproteobacteria bacterium
CTCGTCGGGGCCCACGGCGTTCTTGTCACGGGTCTGGGCCGCAGGGAGCAGGAAGAGCCCCTCCACACGCTTGTCTCGGATCAGCGCCTGCTTGAGCCGACACTCTCCTTCGATCACATGCACGAGGTCGTACACGATCCGGTTCTCCAGACCCATGACCACGTCCAGGTTGCGCAAGCCGATGTCCGCGTCCACCACCACTACCGTCTTGCCCGCGAGGGCCAGGCCGGCGGCGAGGTTGGCGGCGGTGGTTGTCTTGCCGACTCCGCCCTTTCCTGAAGTGACGACGATGCACTCGGACATGGATCCACCTCTCGTTAGCGAGAACTCCGGGGCCGGTAGGGTTCTACGACCAGGTGATCGCCCTCGATCCGGGCAACCTCGGGGTCGAAGCGTGCGTCGGGGGTGCGCTGGGGTGGGATGGCGATCTTGCGCGCAATCCGCAGCTGTGTGGGGCGCAAATCAAACGCGAGGATGAACGCGCCCTCGTCGCCCGCCGAACCCGCGTGTGCGAGCCCCTTGAGAGCGCCCAGCACCAGCACGTTTCCGGAGCCGATCACCTGTGCCCCCGGGTTGACGTCCCCCATCACCATGATGTCGCCCTCGAAGCGCACCGACGCACCAGATCGGAGGGTGCGATGGACATACAGGGTGCGCCGACCGGGCTCGGGGAGGGCCACCAAGGGCACTGCGGCCTGGATCGTGGGCTCCTCGACCTCTGGTTCGGTCGGTGCGTCGACGGCTATCGCCAGTTCCGGCTCCGCCACCTCCTCCTCTTCCGGGTCCGACTCCTCCTCGAGCGCCTCGCCAACTGCTTCTGCCTCCGGTGCCCCGGGATCGATGGGGAACAGCCTCAGCTTGAGCTCACGCTCGGCGTACTGGTGGATGGCCTCCGGCAGCACGTACAAACCGGTCACCACGATGGAGTACTCGTCGCGGAGCAGGTGGAGCAGGCGTCTCAGGTCGAAGTTCTCGATCGCACGTTCGCCGAGGTCGAGCCGGCACGCCCGGCCACCCATGAGTGGGAGCAGGTTCGCGAGCCGCTCGCGTACGAGGGCGCGCAGTCCCTCGAAATCCGGCTCCGGCGGGACCACCAGGACCGGGATGTTGCCATCGACTCGTACCGCGAGGTGGTGCGCCTCGAGGACCGATGCGGGCATGGACATGGGGATTCGCGGGGAAGGGGAGGTGGGAGAAGGGACGGGCCGGGGAGGCCCCGGGGAGGGAGGGAAGGAGAGAACCTTCCGCACCATCGATACCACAGGTGGGTTTTTCACTGCAATACGCGATGTCCTTCGCGGGCGCACAGCGAGGCCCTCGGATACAGGCATGGGGTCCCGGCTCGGGGGGTGTTGGTGTCGCAGAAAAACGTGCCGCCGAGCGTACGGCTGTCGCCCGGCGCCCTTTCCGCCGTGCGCGTCGGCCACCCGTGGGTGTACCGCGAGGGCAGGTCGACCATGACTCCGGGTACGGTGGTCCGTCTCGTCGACGACCACGACCGTGCCGCGGGGTGGGGCCTTGCGGACGAAGGCGATATCGCCGTTCGGGTCCTGGGACGCGGCGAACCGCCAACGGACGGTCTACGGGCCGTCCTCCACGAGCGGGTACGGCGTGCCGACGCGTTCCGATGGAGAATCGCACCCCCGGAAACGGATTGCTGGCGGGTCGTAGCCGGTGCGGGCGACGGGCTCCCCGGCTTGGTGGTGGACCGCTACGGGTCCCTTGCGGTGCTGCGGGTGTATGCACTTGGATGGGAGCCCCACCTGCCCCGAATCGTGGACGCAATCACTTCCACCGGTTGGGCCGAGACCGTGTACCGCCGCTTCGGGGTGCGCCGAGTCGACGACCGGCGCGGCGGGGTGACGCTCTGGGGCCAGGAGACCCCAGATGCGCTGGTGGTCTCGGAGCACGGCATGAAGTTGCTGGTCCGCCCCGGCACGGGTCAGAAGACCGGTCTGTTCCTGGACCAACGCGAGCACCGACTCTTGGTACGCCGGTGGGCACCGGGCAGGCGAGTCGCCAATCTATTCGCGTACAACGGTGGGTTCTCGGTGGCCGCTGCACTCGGTGGTGCCGCCACGGTCATCACGGTGGACCTCTCGCCCGACGCAGTCGAAGACGCGCGGGAGAACTTCCGCCTCAACGATCTCGACCCAGCCGGGCACGAATTTCAGGTCCGGGACGTCTTCCAGTGGACACCCGAAGGGACCGTCGATCTACTGGTGGTGGACCCTCCCGCCCTGGCACACGGAAAGCGCTCGGAGGCGACGGCCGCGAGGGCCTATCGGAAGCTCCACCGGCGCCTCGGGAAGGTAGTGGGCCGTGAAGGGCTCCTCGCGACCTCCAGTTGCACGGCACACCTGTCCCTGCCACGGTGGCGGGAGGCGTTGCGGGAGGGGCTCGCGGACCATGGCGATTGGTCCTGGCACTGGGTCTCCACCGAGCCGCCGGACCACCCGGTCGCCCTCGCCCATGAAGAGGGGAACTACCTGAAGTTCGCCCTGCTTCGACGTCGTTGAGGGGATCGACCTTCCAGCAGGTGCCAGGCTCCCCGATTTCGTTCCAGATCGATCCACACAGTTGCGCAACCCCGCCCGTCCCTGCGCTGGTCGGACTTCGCGGCCCGATGGGCCTGCCTTGACGAGACCGCTCCTGGTGTGTGAAACACAGAACAGGCCATTCTGGCCCTGACCGCTTTGTCCCCCGCCGCTGGAGGCACGGTTGAACGACACGTGGAACCGCACCATGCGAGTGTCGATCCCGGCCTATCCAGGGCGGACGGGGGAAACCTGGAGTTCGCCGTGCCCTCCGAAATCATCTGCAATGCCACCGGACAAGAGGTCCGGGTCGTGCTCATGGAGAACGGCCGTTTGGCCGAGCTCCACCTCGATCGCGGAGACAACCGCGGCTATGTAGGCAACGTCTACCTCGGAAAGGTCGTTCGCGTTCTGCCGGGAATGCAGGCGGCCTTCGTGGATATCGGGCTGGAGCGGGCCGCCTTCCTGTATGTCGGCGACATTCACCCCGACCTGCTCAACCTCAACCTGCAGAACGGGAATGGTCTGCAGGTGGTGGAAGAGGCCCCTCGTGCCACACCCCACGTCGGACATCCTGCCATCCAGGATCTACTCGTGGAAGGGCAGGAGATCACGGTGCAGGTGGCCAAGGACCCCATCGGCACCAAGGGTGCGCGCCTGACCACCCACATCGCGCTGCCCGGCCGATACCTGGTGTTCATGCCGACGGTGGAGCATGTCGGCATCTCGCGCCGTATCGAGCGCGACAAGGAGCGCCGTCGGCTCCGGGAGTTCGTCGAAAAGAACCGCCGGAAGGGTGCCGGCTACATCGTGCGGACGGTGTGCGAGGACCAGCCCACCGAGAGCCTGAAGGCAGACATCGACTTCCTCCAGAAGTCCTGGGATCGAGTCCAGAAAGCCGCCCGAGAGAAGAAGGCGCCGGCCCGCCTGTATGCGGACTATGGCCTGGTGCTCCGTGCCCTACGCGACCTGTTCGACGAGAGCGTCGAGCGAATGGTGGTCGACAGCAAGGATATCTACGACGAGGTTCGGTCGTTCATGGCCGACTTCATGCCCAAGCTCCGCGATCGGGTGCACCTGTACAAGGGCCAGGAGCCGATCTTCGACACCTATGGTGTGGAGGTGGAGATCGCCCGCTCCCTCGGGCGCAAGGTGTGGCTCAAATCGGGCGGATACCTGGTCATCGATCAGACCGAAGCCCTGATGGCCATCGACATCAACTCCGGAAAGTTCGTGGGCAGCTCCTCGCTGGAGGAGACCACCCTGATGACCAACCTGGAGGCCATCGACGAGGTCGTGCACCAACTCCGACTCCGCAACATGGGCGGCATCATCATCATCGACTTCATCGACATGGACCGGGAAGCCAACCGCCACAAAGTGTTCACGACCCTCGGTGATGCCCTGAAGGCCGACCGCGCGCGCACCAACGTCCTCAGGATCAGCGATCTGGGGCTGGTGGAGATGACCCGAAAGCGCGTCCAGGAGGGACTCGACCGCTACATGATGGAGCCTTGCGTCACCTGTAGCGGCAACGGGGTCGTGCGCTCGCGGGCCACCCTCTGCTACGACATCCTGCGCGAGGTGCGTCGAGAATCGAACCGACACAACGATGCACGCGCCATCTTCGTGAACACCACCCCCGCCATCGCCGACATGCTGTACGGCACCCAGTTCCCCGATCTGGAGGGAATCGAGTCCGAGATCGGACGGCAGATCGTCGTTCGCGCTCTGGGGCACTACCATCCGGAGCAATACGAAGTGTACGCACGTTGACGACCGGTCACCAACACGCAAGATCGAGAATCGGGGACCACCTCATCCGGGGAAGGCTGTGAAGCGCAAGGGGTATCAGAATCTGCGGTCGGCGTTCCTCGCCGGCGTCCTGCTCGGAGTGCCCGCCGCGATCACGATCTGGGTGTTCATCACCCTCGTCCTCTTCCTGGAGGGCGCCGTCAAGCTCCTCCCCAAGGCCATCCAGCCGGAGAACCTGCTCGGGTTCCCGATCCCGGGTCTCGGCATCCTGCTGGCGCTCTCCACGATCCTGCTCCTCGGGCTCGCCACGCGGAGCTACGTCGGTTCCCGGGCGATCCTGCTCTACGAGCGGCTCCTGGCGCGGGTCCCGGTGCTGTCCAGCATCTACCAGGGGATCAAGCAGCTGATGGAGGCCGTCTTCGCCTCCGGGAAGGGGCACTTCCAGCAGGTGGTACTGGTCGAGTATCCGCGCCGCGGCGTCTATGCGCTCGCATTCCTGACCGGCGACGCCTTCCTCCAAGGGGCCGACGGCACCCGGATGGTCAACGTGTTCCTCCCCACGACCCCCAACCCGACCTCCGGGTTCTACCTGGTCCTCCCGAAGGAGGACATGGTCGAGCTGGACATCTCGGTGGAACAGGCCTTCAAGCTGATCATGTCCGCTGGAATCGTCGCGCCGCCGCGGCGCCTCCTCACCGATGCCGGCGAGGTGGTGGACGTGGAACCCACTCCCATGCTGG
>JAFDJI010000342.1 GCA_019307545.1 Deltaproteobacteria bacterium
TCTCGGCCCCGGACAAGGTGGTGCACATCGACCGGGTGTACGTGCCGCTGCTGCAGCCCCGGGTGGCGGTGCGCCAGGTCGTTCTGGACCTGCCCGGCGAGGAGATCGAGCTGATGCGGGACGGATCGTACACGATCGCGTTCTAGCAGCAGAGATGCCCCTTGACGGCCCGGAGGCGCGTGGGTAGCCAGTGCCCCGGAGGTCCCATGTTGATTGCCATTCCCAGCGAAGCCCCCGGCGGCCTGGACGCCGCCATCTCGGCTCACTTCGGTCAATGTCACGCGTTCACCCTGGTGGAGCTGAACGGAGACGACGTGGGTTCAGCGCGGATCGTGCCCAACGTCGAGCACACCCATGGAGGTTGTCTGACCCCCGTGCATCTCCTCGAGGACCAGGGGGTGGACGCGTTGGTGGCCGGCGGCATGGGCGCCCGTCCCCTGGCCGGCTTCCAGGACGTGGGCATCAAGGTGTACTTCAAGGAGGGCGCCACCACCGTGTCCGAGGCCGTACAGCTGCTCAGCCAGGGCGTCTGCCGGGAATTCGGCCCGTCCCAGACCTGCGGCGGCGGGGACAGTTGCGGCCACGACCACCACCACGAGGTCGTGGAGCGCCCGCCCGTCGAAGGGCCCCTCGAGGCGGGCTCGGGCCGGGCGGTCGGCTTCACCTACACCCTGTTCGATGCCGAGACCGGCGAGCAGATCGACTCCAGCGAGGGCCAGGGTCCGGTGAGCTACCTGCACGGGTCCGGGCAGATCCTCCCCGGCTTGGAGCAGGCCATGGGGGGCCTGGGGGTCGGCGCGTCCGCCACGGTCACCCTGCCTCCCGAGGAGGCCTATGGCCCACGCAATCCGCAGCTCGTCCACAGCGTACCGCGCAGTCAGTTCGAGACTCCCGTGGAGCCCGGGAGTCGGGTCCAGACCCGCACGCCCCAGGGCATCGCGGTCCTTCATGTGCTCGAGGTGACCGACGAGGAGGTCACCCTGGACGCCAACCACCCCCTGGCCGGCCGCGCCGTGCGGTTCTCGGTGGAGGTGGTAGACGTACAGCAGGCCGCGCCCGAGGAGTTGGCGGCGGGGCGGTTGCTCGTCTGATCATCCCATCGCCTTGCTCGATCGAGTGGTGGGGAATATGGCCTCGCCCCTACCTTTGGAGACGTTCATGCATAAGATGGTCTTAATACCGATCCTGCTAGTTTCCGCGCCAGCGCTGGCAACCACCGTAGCCACCGATTTCCAGCCGCCCGACGAGGTCCCGATGTTCGAGAGCGCGCGGCTGATCCCGGCCAAGGGCAAGGCCAAGGGAAGCTGCGAGGAGGCCCTCGCGTTGGCGATGACCGACCTCGAGGCGAAGGCGACCAAGAAGAAGCACCCCCAGATCATCAGCCTGTACGAAGACAAGCCAGAGGATAGCTGGGCGAGCGCGGCAGAGCTGCCCTGCGAGATCAAGGGCGACCCCTCCAACCCGAAGGGCGCCACCGTCAAGCTCGAAGCGCTGGCGGTCCGCACTGGTGAGGGAGACGCTTTCGCACCGGTGGCCGGCACTCGGATCACCGAGATCGTGGCCGCGCTGACTCCCGGGGGCATGGGCATCACCGGCCGGGTAGCCGCGCTGTCCTTCGAGGATTTCAAGGGCGCCCTCTACTACACCGTACGCATGTCCCGCGAGGACACGTTTGCCTCTAGCGTCAATCGGAACACCCGCGCGGTGACCGTCTACCGTGAGGTGATGACCCCGAATCTCGGCGGCTACGTCGAGAAGCTCCAGGGCGTCACCGAAGCCGCCGGCCTGCACCTCAGGGTCACCTGCAAGCGGGTCCACGAGGGCGAGGAAAAGTACGAGTCCTTCCACCTCTACGCACCCACCGACCTCGCGGCGCAGTTCGTGGCCGGGGACATCTCCGAGCAGGAGCTGTCGGACGGCAGTGCCGTCATGTACGAGTCCGGTGGCACCACGGTGAAGATGGACATCTCCTTCGTGGATGCAGGAGACTGACAGGGGCGCTTGGGCCGCCCGTTGGTGACCACCTACGCCGCCGACCTGGCGTCCATTCGCGCCGCAGCCAAACGCATTGCGGGAAAGGCCCACCGCACACCTGCGCTCACCTGCGCCACCCTGGACGGGATGGCGGGCCGATCCCTGTTCTTCAAGTGCGAGAGCTTCCAGAAGGTAGGGGCGTTCAAATTCCGTGGCGCGCTAAACGCGGTGCTCTCCCTCCCAGAAGCGCGCGCGGCCAACGGCGTGATCACCCACAGCAGTGGGAACCACGCCCAGGCGGTGGCGCTCGCGGCGCGAATGCGCGGCATCCCGGCCTACATCGTGATGCCGGAGAACTCACCGGCGGTGAAGCGACGCGCTGTGGAGGGCTACGGGGGGAAGATCACCCTGTGCAAGCCGGACGTGGCCGACCGCGAGGCGACGGCTGACCGCGTCCGGGAGGATACCGGCGCCACCCTGGTCCATCCGCACGACGACCCCGATGTCATCGCCGGACAGGGGACCGTCGCCTTGGAGTTGCACGAGCAGGTCCCCAGACTCGACGCCGTGGTGGCCCCGGTGGGGGGAGGCGGACTGCTCTCGGGGGTAGCGCTCGCCACCCGCGAGCTGTCGCCCAGCACCCGGGTGTTCGCCGGAGAACCGACCGGTGCCGACGACGCCGCCCGCTCCAAGGCAGCGGGTCGTTTCCTCCCCCAGACGGCGCCCGACACCATCGCCGACGGCCTCCTCACCAGCCTTGGCGAGCACACCTGGCCGGTGATCCGCGACCTGGTCGAGGAGGTGATTACCGTCGACGACGATGCCACTGTCCAGGCGATGCGACTGATCTGGGAGCGGATGAAGCTGGTCGTGGAGCCGAGCGCGGCGGTGGCGCTCGCAGCAGTGCTGAGCGGGCGGTTCCGCACCTTGCGGGGGATCGAGCGGGTCGGGGTGGTGCTCTCCGGCGGGAACCTCGATCTCGGGCATTTGCCCTGGAAGACCGGGTAACCGCCCGCTCCGCCAGGGCGGCGGCGTCACTCGATGTCCAGCACCCAGATCGCGGTGCGGTCCGAGGTGAGGATGAGGATCAGGCTTCGCCCGTCCGGCGAGGCAAGCCACCACCACAGTTCTTGATCCCGGGGCATCTCGTACCGGGTCACGGGCGCGCCACCCGGCCAGTCGATCTGGACGAACCCGTTCGGCTCGGTCTGGCGGGCGAGCATGGTGTCGTCATCGAGCCAGAGGGCGCTTGTGCAGTTCGGCACCCCGATGGGGGCGTACTCCCCCGTCTCGACCTCGTAGACCAGGACGTTGTCTTCCTCCTCGCCATGCCACGTCAACAGGATCCGGCGGCCATCGGGCGACCAGGAGGTGGGCGAGTACACCCCGGTCTCCAAGGGGGGGAGGAGGAGTTGTTCTCGGCGGGCTTGCACACCCTCGGCGTCGAGGTGGACGATGGAAGCCGCGCCACCGAAGGTGTCGCTTACTGCGAGCCGCTGCCCATCCGGCGCCCAGGTTGGATAAAGCGCCGCCTCACCCGTTGTCACCCGTCGCAGGTCAGAGCCGTCCGGGCGGATTGTCCACACGCGGAACTCACCATCCCGGTTGCTGTGGAAAGCGATGCGCGAGCCGTCCGGTGACCAGGCCAACACCCGATCCAGGTGAGGGTCGTCGGTGAGCTGTAGCTGGCCGGTCCCGTCCGCGTTCATCACGTGCAGATCTTCGTGCTCGGTTTGCTCCGCGATCGCGAACCGGGTGCCGTCCGGAGAGAGCGCGGCGGCGTGCAGTTGCCGGACGCCGCGGGTCACCTGGACCGGTTCGCCCGGAGAGCCGCCGTCCAGGGGGATCATGGGGACGACGTAGAGGTTCCGCTCGGAGTCCCAGGTGTGGTAGACCCACCGCCGGCCGGACCGGTCCGTCGACAGGAACCCTGGAGACGCGGTGCCGCCGGTGGTCACGGGCTCCGGGGGGCCGAGGGTGCGTCCGCTCTCCTCCTCGATGGCCACCCGCCACAGCGCACTGGTACCAGCTCGGTAGGAGAAGAAGTACAGGTGGCGACCGTCGGGGGACCACCGGGGGTTCCAGTCGATGGCCTCTCCTGCTGTCACCGCTACCGGCTGCCCCCCCTCGGCTGCCATGGTGTACACGACGCGGGTGCCGTCCTCCTGGGCGCCCCAGAAGGCGATGCGCTTCCCACCCGGCGCCCAATCCGCCATGTTGGCGTCGCCATCGAACACCTTGTGCGTGCGTCGGCTCTCGACGTCGACCACCCACAGGCTGCTGCGCGTGGTTTTTGCCTCGGGCTCGTGGATCTGCTCAGTGGTGAACGCGAGACGCGTCCCATCGGGGGACCAGTCGGGGTGCACGCCGGAATCGGTGATGCGCCGCGCCTCACCGCCATCGAGCGGCACGACGTACAGACCGCGGCTTCGGGAGAAGGCGACCTGGGTGCCGTCCGGGGAGAACGCCGGCTGGGCGTGGCTGATGCCGGGCTCCTCGCTGAGCACGCGCTCTGCAGAACCGTCCACCTCGCGTAGGACCAGCTCCGCCCCACCCTCGACCCGGCGCACGAACACCACCTGGGACCCATCGGGGGAGAGGCTCGGTTCCCTCACATCGTATTCCCCGCGGACCAGGACACGGGAGCGGACGTGGGGGGGCGGCTCGGCAGGGCGAGCATCCTCCGACGCAGGCTCGGAGCGCACGCTCACCTCCCCGGGGCTCCTCCACCAGAGTCCCCCCGCCACCACCACCGCGATCACCAGCACCAGCGCGGCGAGCGCCAGTCCGAGGCCCCAAGGACCCGACCTCGCCGGCGGGCTGGCCAGGGTCGGTGTGGGCCCGGATGGGTGGGCAGAGGACCAGAGCTGTTCGGCCCGTGGGGCGAGGTACGCCCGGAGCGAGTGGCGGCTGGGCCCCAGGTCCGCCTGCAGGGTCTCGAGGGCGCGCCGCAGCTCGCGGGCGTCGGCGAATCGCTCGTCCGGGTCCCTGTGCAGGCAACGCCGAACCACGGCCGGGAGTCCGGGGATGCACTCCTCGAGGGAGTCGAGAGCGACCACGGCGGTGACGGTGGTCTGGTCGAAGAAGGGCTCCCCCAGCGCCAACTCGTAGAGGAGCAGGCCCACCGCGAACAGGTCGGAGCGGGGGTCCAGGGGCTCCGCGAGTGCCTGCTCCGGCGACAGGTACCTCGGCGTGCCTCTCACCATGCCGGTGCACGTGGTCCCGTCCACGATCCCGGAGGCCTTGGCGATGCCGAAGTCCATGACCTTGACCTCGCCCTTTCGGCTCACCAGGACATTGCTCGGCTTGAGATCCCGGTGGATCAGGTTCGCCGGCCGACCGTCTTCACTGAGTTCGTGGGCGTCCGCCAGACCGGAACAGATCGCGATCCCGATCTCCAGCACGACGGGTGGAGGTGGTGGTCCGAAATGCTCGAGCCAGGTGGCAAGGTCGGTGCCCTCGATCAGCTCCATCGCGATCCAGGCCTGCTTCCCGACCTCTCCAAAGTCGTAGATGTCGACGATGTTCGGGTGCTTCAACAGACCGCCGATGCGTGCCTCGCGGAGCAGGGACTCGTGGAGGCGCTCGTCCTCGGAGGCGAGCCCTGGGCGAACCACCTTGACCGCCACCGCCTTGCGAAACTCCGACGGTCCGCGCAGCTCGGCCCTGTAGACGCGAGCCATTCCGCCTTCTCCCAGGACGCCCAGCAAGACGTAGCGGCCGAACTGGACGGGGAATCCGGCGGGTGTGTTCGGTTCGACGGGATCAATGTCGGGCACGTCAGCACCCTAGTATGAATGGATGTGCCAGGGAGATACGATGCGCCTTCTCGGTCGGGTGGTCTCCCGCGGAGACACCGAGGCCCCTTGTTCCGACACGGAGGTAGACGTGGCCGAATCCCCCTTGCTCTTTTCGACGGAAGGCGACATCGCAACACTCGTCCTCAACCGACCCACCAAACGCAACGCTCTGAGCATCGAACTCTCGGACATGCTGGTGGAGGCATTCCGGGAGATCCGTAGATCCACCGCGATCAAGTTCGTGGTGATCCGAGGCGCGGGTGGGAACTTCTGCGCTGGCGACGACATCAACGAGATGCTCCTGTGGTTGAACGACGAGCACGGAACCCCAAACCAGGGGCCCAACGGAGTCATGCGTAGGGTTCGCGTGTACCAGGACATGGCCAACGCACTGGAAGAACTGGACAAGATGACGATCTGCGCGGTGGATGGCGTGGCGGTGGGGGGAGGACTGGAAATCACCATGGCCAGCGATTTTGTGATTGCCACCGAACAAGCCATCTGGGGCATGCCAGAAGTAGACAGTGGGCTCACGCCCGGATGGGGCGGGACCACCCGGATGTCGCGCTACATCGGAAAACGGCGCACCAAGGAAGTGAACATCATCGGCGCATTGATGCCGGCCCGGAAGGCGGTGGATTGGGGTCTGTGGAACCGGGTGGTCCCAAACGACGGGTTGGAAAGCGAGGTCGAGGCCCTGCTGGAGGTGCTCCGTTCCAAGAACCAGCAGGCCTGCCGTCAGCTCAAGTACATCGTCAATCGCGGCTGCGAGACCGACCTGTACACGGCCCAGGGCTTCGAGATGCTGTCCGCTGGCCTCAGTGGTGCGGTGAACGGCGGTTGGATGGTCGCGGATGCCGACCAGGGGGCCGGGATCATGGACTTCGCCAAGAAGGGTGAGCTGTGGAAGAAGCGTAGGGCGCTGGCGAAGCACTTCTGGTCCGACTGACCTCACCCCGTCGACGCTTTCCGAGATCGCCTTCTGATCGCTCCGAGCAGGATCAAGCCGAACCACGAACCCGAGCCTGCCCCGCCGTTGCAGCCGCATCCGCCGCCGCCGGTGTTCGTGTTCGTGTCCGTGTCGGTATCCGAATCGGTATCGGAGTCCGAATCGGTGTCCGTGTCCGTATCGGTATCAAGGTCCGTATCGGTATCGGGGTCCGTATCGGTATCGGAGTCCGTATCGGTATCGGAGTCCGTGTCCGAATCCATGTCGGAGTCGGTGTCCGTGTCCGTGTCCGGATCGGAGTCCGTATCGCTATCGGAGTCGGTGTCCGTGTCCGTGTCCGGATCGCCGGTGTCGATGATCACCTCGTCGTCGCAGGCGTCGCCGATCCCATCGAAGTCGAGGTCGACCTGGGCGGTGTTCACCACGATCGGGCAGTTGTCGAACGCGTCGTCGATGTCGTCGTCGTCGGAGTCGAGGTCCTGGTAGTCGGGCGTGCCGTCCAGGTCGGTGTCGTCCGCCTCGGTGGCCAGGTCGGCGTCACCAGCCTCATCGGCATCGAGGATACCGTCGTCGTCGGAGTCGATCTCGATAGCGTCCAGGTCGCCGTCTTCGTCGGTGTCGGCCGGGTCCTTCCAGTCGCCCACCTCCTCGATGTCGGAGATGGTGTCGCCATCGGTGTCCGTCTTGGTCGGGTCGAGGTCGTTGGCAAGCTCCCAGGTGTCCGGGAGCAGGTCGTTGTCGTCGTCGATGAACGCGACGTCGATGTCGATGTCGGTGCTCGTGGGGTCCTCGCTGTCGTCCGCCGTCGCGATCAGGGTCCAAGCGCCGGCGTCCAGGAGGTCCGGTGTCCAGGAGAAGGCCCCCGTGCTCGTATCGAAGGAGGCCCCGCTGGGCGTGGGGTTCAGGGAGTACGTCAGCACGGCATCGTCGACATCCTCGGCCGCCACGGTGAACGCCAGAGGCACGCCCTCCGATGCATTCAGCAGCGACGTCGGGGTGGGCGTCACGAACTGCGGCGCGTCGTTCTCGGCCACGACCGACACGGTGGTCATCGACCCGATGCCTGGACCACTGGCGTCGAAGGGCACGACTGTGACGATGCGGCTCGCGGTGTCGGGGTCCTGGCTGGCGTTGTCGTAGGTCACCGTCCGCAACACCGCGGTGTAGGCGTCGAGGGTGTCGGTACCCGAAACGATGAGGGTGCCGCTCGCGAAGGACTCCGACAGGCCGGTCGCGCCCAGCTCCACGTACAGCGACTCGTCTGCGCCATCGGGGGTGGCTGCCAGCGACACCTCGACCTTCTCCAGGGTGGCACTGTCGATGTCGATGATGTCGGCGGCCGCATCCGCGATGTCGACCAGTCCGCCATCCTCGGTGAAGGTCACCGCGTGGTCCTTGCCGGCGGTGAGGCCGTTCAGGTCCACCGCGGGCGGATCGTCGGTGGCCACCATCTGCACCGTCGCCGTGCTCAGGGCGCTGGGGTCGAGGCCGTCGTCGGCGACCACCTCGATGGTGCGGTCGGTCATCGTCGGCTCGTCGAGGGCATTGTCGTAGGTGACAGTGCGCAACACCTGCTGGAACAGGGACAGGTCGGCGGGCCCCACGAGGGTGAGGGTGTCGCCGACAAAGGTCACCGTGACCGCCTCGGCGCCAGTGTTGTCGGCGTCCAGGGCTTCCGCGGCGCCATCGGGCATTGCGGTGAAGGTAAGTGC
>JAFDJI010000343.1 GCA_019307545.1 Deltaproteobacteria bacterium
ACCTCTGCCTGGGCGTGGACAAGGTCATCGCCCGCGGGATGCAGGGAATCATCGGCCAGATCCGCGATCGGATGGCATCCCTGGAGGACCCAGAGGGGTCGGCGGAGCGTGCCCTTCTCGAAGCCGCAATCCTCAGCCTGCAGGCAGCGATCGACTATTCAGAGCGGTTCGCCGACCGCGCCGTGACGCTCGCAGCCGAAACGGACGACCCGCAAGAACGGGCACGTCTCGATGCCATCGCGCGACACTGCCGTCATGTCCCCTGCAACCCGCCTCGCACCTTCCACGAGGCGCTCCAGAGCGCATACTTCACCCTGCTGGTCGGCGAGATCCAGTACGGAACCCAAGACGTCTTCGCGGTCGGAAGGGCCGACCAGTACCTGTTCGACTTCTACCAGCGCGATCTCGCGGCAGGCCGACTGACCGAGGAGCGGGCCATGGCGCTGCTCCAGGAGTTCTACCTGAAGCAGACCGCGAACGTGGAGCCCATCCCCGAGGCCGGGATGGAGTCGAACGCCGTCCTCGGAAACAGCCAGCACGTGGTCACCATCGGTGGGCTGACCCCCGAGGGAGACGACGCCACCAACGCGCTCACCCTGCTCATGATCGACGCCTACGAGCAGATGAACGGCTGCGCCAACCAGCTCTCGGTCCGCCTCTCCGAGCACTCACCGGCGGCACTGTGGGACCGCACCACCCGGGTTTTTCGCACCACCAGCGGCATCGCGTTCTTCAACGACGAGGCGATCGTCTCCGCCTTGGAGGCGGACGGGATGCGCGTCGAGGACGCCCGTGACTACTGCATCGTGGGCTGCGTGGAGACGTCTGGCCAGTCCGACACCCATGGCTGCCCGGGCGGCCACGAGTTGGTCCTACCGGCGGTCCTGCTCCTCACCCTCTCTCGCGGGCGGCGCCCACCCAGAGCCCCCGGACAGATGCGGGGCTTCGACAGCGGGGATCCGGCGACCTTCCACACCTATCCAGCGCTACTCGATGCCTTCCGCCGCCAACTGGCCCACCAGGTCGACGTGATGGTGCGCGCGACCGCTGGCAAGGACCGCGCACACCGTGAGTTGCTCCCCGCCCCCTATGTCTCGGCGCTGATGGATGGATGCATCGAGCGCGCACGCGACATCACCGACGGGGGCGCGCGCTACGACTTCACCTCCCTCGACGTGCGCGGGCTCGCGACGGTGGTGGACTCCCTGCTGGCGCTGCGCACCTTCGTCTACCAGCGACGGGAGCTGTCGTTGGCCGAGATCGTGCACCTCCTCGACCGGGATTTCTCGGGAGACGAGGTCCTCCGCCAGCGGATGATCCGAGAGGCGCCCAAGTATGGAACCCGCCACCCGGACGCCGACGCCCTCGCTCGAGACGTGGTCCACTGGATCCACCAGATTCTGGCTCCCCGCCGCAACGTGCGCGGCGGACGCTGGCGCGCCTGCTACTACTCCTACGGAAACCACGTCATCGACGGCATGATGCTCGGCGCAACGCCGGACGGGCGCCACCACGGCGAGCCCATCTCGAATGGGGTCTCCCCCAACAACTTCGTGGAGCTACCCGCCGGACCGCTGGGCCCGATGGCGGCAGTGGCCGGCCTGCCCGCCAACGAAGTGTCCTCGGGACTCTCCCTGAACCTCCGCTTCCACCCCGACTTCCTGCGTACCGAGGAGGCGCTCCGGTCGTTCACTGCCCTCATCCAGACCTACTTCGTCATGGGTGGAATGCACTTCCAACCCAACGTGGTCTCCACCGAGACCCTGCGGGAAGCGCAGCGCCACCCCGAACGGCACCGCGACCTGGTGGTGAAGGTCTCTGGGTACTCGGCCTACTTCACCGACCTGGGCCATTCGATTCAGGAGGACATCATCGCCCGGCACGAGTTCGGAGGGTGAGGTGACACCCACCGGAGTGGTGTTCGACGTCTCCCGCGGGTGCGTGGAGGATGGACCGGGCGTTCGGACCGTGGTCTTCCTCAAGGGATGCCCGAACCACTGTGGTTGGTGTCACAACCCGGAGGGCCGATCCCCGAGGCCCGAGATCGCTTTGGACCGTCGGCGCTGTTTGGAGTGCGGTGCTTGCGAGGAGGCCTGCCCGAACGAATGGGTCGCAGACGATCCAGAGTCGTGGCGCCGGGTGTGCACCGGGTGCGGCGCGTGTGCCGAGGCCTGTCCAAGCGGTGCCCGGCGGCTGGTGGGGCGTCGGGTCGAGGTCGACGCGTTGGTGGCCGAAGTGATGGCCGACGCCGATTTCTTCGCCGGGACGGGTGGAGGGGTGACGTTTTCCGGTGGGGAGCCGCTGGCGCAGGGCCCCTTCCTCTTCGCGTGCGCCAGCGCTCTCCGCGCGAAGGGCGTCCACGTGGCGGTGGAGACCTCGGGGACCTGGGCGGCCTCCGTCCGCAAGGACCTGCGCGACAGCGTCGACCTGGTGCTCTTCGACCTCAAGCACGTCGACCCCGCGCGGCTGCGTGCCGAAGTCGGAGTGGGTGCCCCCCGCGCACTCTCCAACCTGCGCGCCCTGCTCGAAGCCGACCTCTCCGTACAGATACGCCTCACCGTGGTTCCCGGGTTCAACGATGGCGACGAGGACCTCGCCGCGATTGCTGATTGGCTCGCCGACTGCCCCGGCACCACGACGCTCCATCTACAGCCGTTCCACCGAATGGCCGTCGCCAAGCAGGTGCTGTACGACCGACCCTACGCCTGGGCAGACGTGGAACCGACGCACACCTCAAGACTCATCGAGGCCCAGCGCTGGTTTGGCTGAAGGTGCTGAAATCGAGGGCTGCACTGCGAGCACGCACTCGCGGTGCCAATCGGCCCATCTCACGACGCCGATCTCGAAGGTGACCGACCAGCGAAGCTCGGTGTCCACGACCGCCGCCGACACCCAGGTCTACCCGAGGCCCGGCGACTACTCGATGGGCAGCCCCGACCGACGCCAGGCGCCGGTGCCGCCGAGCACGTCCACCGCGTCAAAGCCCAACTCGCCGAGCATTCCGGCGGCACGGGCCGAGCGATGCCCGCTCTCGCAGATCACGTAGATCGTCTGGGCGCGATGGGGCTCCAAGTCGCCGAGGTGGTTCGGCAGCGCGCTCATCGGGAGGTTCACCGCTCCCGGCACGTGCCCACGCCGGAACTCCCTGGGTGTCCGGACGTCAAGGATGAGCTCGGGTACGGGATCGCGGAGCGCCTCGACCAGGCCAGCAACGTCCGTGGCGGCCTCCCTGGCGACTTCCGTAGTGGTGACGCTCGACTCGGACGGGTCCACGACAGCGAGGCTCGATGCCCCGGCGAGCGCGGCGAGGAGTACAAATGCGGGGATCAGCAAACGCAAGGAGAGCCTCCGGTCAGTGGAGTTCGACGTCCACTGGAGCCACCAGGTGCCCCGACTGTGTCAGCCCACCTGGTCCAACACGCGCCGAATGATGCCCAGGAGGTCCTTGAGGTCGTAGGGCTTCTGGATGTGGCCCCTGGCCTTGGCGGCGATGATGGGTCCAGCGTCGGCGTCCGGGGCGTAGCCACTCGCGATGATGACCCTCGCCGACGCATCGATGTCCAGCAATCGCTCGAGACAAGCCCGACCGCCCATGCCAGGCATCACGAGGTCCAGGATCACCAGCGATATCTGGCCCGCTTCGTCCCGGTAGATCTCGAGCGCCGTTTCGCCATCCGGCACAGAGAGCACCTGGTAGCCAAACCGATGGAGCATGCGCTCCGCGACACGCCGGACGAGGTCCTCGTCGTCCACCAGCAGGATGGTCTCGGTGCCTCCGATGAGCGCCGACTCCTCGGTCACCGGCTCCAGGTCGGTTTCGGCATCCCCGAGCGCGGGAAGGTAGACATGGAACGTGGACCCCTCGCCCGGCTCGGTCTCGCAGCGAATGTGGCCACCGTGGCTCTTGACGATTCCGAAGACCATCGCCAGCCCGAGGCCCGTTCCCTTCCCGGCTTCCTTGGTCGTGTAGAAGGGCTCGAAGATGTGCTCCAGCACATCCCCGTCGATGCCCTGGCCATCGTCCGAGACGCTCAGCAGGACCCAAGCTCCCGGCGAGGCCTCGATGTGGGACCTGCAGTCGGCTTCGTCGAGGACCACATTTTGTGTCTGGATGCCCAGCCTCCCCCCGTCGGGCATGGCGTCCCGTGCGTTGATCGCCAGGTTCATCAGAACCTGCTCGATCTGGGCCGGGTCGGCGCTCACGGCGTCGAGTGGGTCCGCGAGGCGCAGATCGATGTCGATCATGCGGGGGATGGTCCGTCGCAGGAGATCGCCCACCTGACGCACCGCCCGGTTCAGGTCGACGGCCCGGTGCCTGCTTTCGACCTTCCGGCTGAAGGTGAGGAGCTGCTTGGTGAGATCGTTAGCCCGTTGTACGGCACTCTCGATAGCCACCAGATTGTCGAAATCGGGATCCTGCTGGCCCTTGTTCAGCAGGATCACCTGCACGTTGCCCAGAATCGCCTGCAGCGAGTTGCGGAAGTCGTGTGCCACGCCGCCCGCCAGGGTACCGACGGCCTCCATCTTCTGCGCCTGGACGAGTTGATCCTGTAGCTGCCTCCGCTCCGCCTCCGCCGCCTTCCGCTCGCTGATGTCCCGCGTCACGCCGAGGATCGCGTGGGACGCGAGCCAGTCGACGTACAGCACCCGCGCGATGACCTCCACCCACACCGTGGAGCCCTCCTTGCGCCGTAGCTCCAACTCGACCTTGGTGATGCGTAACGGGTCCTCCGTGCTCTTGGGGAGTTCGTTGGCGAGCACCGTGGCCACGCGTTCCTGGGATTCAAGCGTCAGGATCGACATGACGGATCGTCCGATCAGCTCCTCGGCAGTGTACCCCGAGAGCGCCTCCACGGCGGGACTGACGTAGGCAAAGTGGGTGGTGGTGGGGTCGATGAGCCAGATGGTGTCCGCGACATTGTCGGCGAGCAGCCGGTACCGCTCCTCACTCTGGCGCAGCGACTCCTCGATCTTGCGCCGCTCGGCGATCTCGCCTTCGAGCGATCCATAGGCGG
>JAFDJI010000344.1 GCA_019307545.1 Deltaproteobacteria bacterium
GGCCTCCGCGGCGGCTTCGGCTTCCTCGCCGTCCAGCCGTTTCAGCAGTCGCTCCAGCTCGCGTTTCCTCGCCATCGTCGCCCGCGATTAAAACCCGCCGCCGGGAAGCGTCGACAGCGCCTCCCGCAGCTCAGCGGTCTGTTCGGACCCCAGCACCGCGGCCAGGTCTGTGGCGGCCCGGGCGCGGATGGCGCTCATGGACGCCCGACCCTCCGCGGGATGGGTACGACCGGCCTCGATGTCGGCGCGCACCGCTTCCAGGTCGTCGTGATACGTCTGTAGCCCCTCGAACATCCCCTCGCGCTCGGCTGCGGACAGCCCCTGTTCGTCGGCGAACCGGGCTGCGACCTCGAAGGACTGCTCCCGCCAGGTGCGCGCTGCCTCCGTCCGCACCTGCTGCCAGGCCTCCGCATCGTCCAGGGGCGCCTGCGGAGGCCCGCGGTCCGGCAACCCCGCCTGGGGACGTTTGGTGCCCGGCGGCAGGGGCTGCCCGTTCGGCCCCACCAGGGGCTCCGGTGCCTCCGAATCCGTCCCGGCCGCCTCCCGCTCTCCAAGGGCCTCGCCACCCCCGTCCGCCGGAATAGCGGGCTGGGTGGCGGCGGGTCCCGACGGGAGTGGCGCCACATCCACGGTGGGGCTCGGATCCGCATCGACACCCGGTTCCGGCGCGACGACGACCGCCAGCACAACCAGCCCCAAGGCACCCACCAACAGCAGGGCGGTCAGCCATCTCCAGTCCACCGGGCCTCCCTCGACACCGCCCCCCTATCCTCGCGGAGCGATCGGGACCCGCGCCACGCCAGGGTGGTCGGTCGCCTCGGTTCCATGCTACCTACTGCCCTCCTGGTGAGGTTCGCGGATGCGGTTCTTCTGGGCACTAGTGGTGATCAGCGCCTTCGTCGGCTGCACGAACTCCTTGGTCGATGACACCGGCGACACCTCGGACACCGATATCGACAGCGACACGGATACCGACGTCGACACGGACGGCGACACCGACACCGACACCGATACCGATACCGATACCGACACCGATACCGATACCGATACCGATACCGACTGGGACACGGACGCCTTCTTCTCCGTGGACGTGCTCTGGACCGGCAACTCCCCGTCGTCGTCGGTCGAGGTCACCATCAACGATCCACAGGGGCGCACCCACTGGAACTTCGGGATGGCGGAGACCGAGAACCTGTCCGACGGATGGTTCGGCGAGGACTGCTACGTCGGCACCGGGAGCCACACCCTGTGCCACGGCTTCTCCGGGACCTCCCTCGATCTCTACCAGGTGGGAAGCGTGGGCTCGGTGGTGGAGGGGTCGACCACCCTGCTGTGGTCCGAGCTGAACCTCACCTACTACCTCGACGATGGTGGCTCGGACTGCTGGGTGTGGGGTCACGACACCAGCTACTACGGCTCCCTCGGGTGCACCGACCTCGGTGGCGGTCCGGTTTGGGCCCGCCGAGACAAGTGTTCGGGAATGGACCCCGCCGACCCGGCGCCCCTTGGCGGCAAGATCGCGCTCACCTTTGACGACGGCCCCCACGCCACGGTCACGCCCCAGATCCTGACCACCTTGCGCGCCTACAACGTCCCTGCCACCTTCCTGATGCTCGGAAAGAAGGTCGACGACCCGACCCTGTGGAACATCGTCGATGACATCGCCCAAGATCCCCTGTTCGACATCGGCAACCACAGCTGGGACCACGCCGACCTCGCCCTGCAACCCGAGTCCGTCGTCCACTGGGAGATCGATGACACCAACGACGTGCTCTGGGACGACTTCGATGTCACCCCCGATTTCTTCCGGTTCCCCTTCGGCGACTCCACCTGCCAGACCGCGGACATCGTCCGGGACGACTACGGGTTGCTCGTCGCGGGCTGGCACATCGACACCGCCGACTGGTGCTACGCCTCGGGCGGCTCCTGCACCCGGTCCGAGTATTGGCGCATCCCGTCGGGCTTCGAGTACGACATGCGGGGGTACATCCTCGACCAGGCGGACGCGTACAACGGCGGCGTAGTGCTGCTGCACGACATCCACCAGTACACCGCGAACAACCTCGAGGACATCATCCTGGACCTCCTCGATGAAGGCTTCACCTTCACCAGCATGGACAACGCGAGCGCGTTTCCGCGTCTGAACGCCGACAACCCCTACGACTTCCCGTGGATGGGCGAGCCCTGCGTCACCACCAACGACACCTGCTGGCAGGTCGAGTACCTGTCCTGGTGCGAGGCCACGGGCGACCCCGGGGAACCCGCGACGGCCGGCGTTTGCGTGCTCCCCTGCACCGGTGCCTTGCGCTGCGTAGACCGCGACGGGGTGTCGCCCCTGTTCTGCGCCGACGTCGGGATGGTCGACGACTACTGCCTGTCGCGGTCGACCGGACTCAACGACTACTGCGGAGATGTGCCGGGCACGGGGGAGACCACGCTGTGGAATCCGAGCCACTCCACCTCAGCGGACGTCTGCCTCCCCTACGCCTGGTAGCGCCTCCCGCCTGGCTGCCCGCTGATAGCTGATAGCTGATAGCTGATAGCTGATAGCTCAGTACAGCCGCCGCACCCGCACCGGCAGGTCCTTCCTGGAGGCCGCCACCACCCGCTCCCAAGCGAGCGGCCCCAGGGAAACCGAGGGCGCATCGCCCTCGTCGACGCCTGCCACCACCACGTGGCACGAGAGCAGCCCGCCGAGCCAGGCACGTCCGTCACTGACGTAGAGCAGATCGTCCGGCCCCGCCTCGACGGCGTCCGCAAGCGCCCTCGAGATCCGGACCGTGGGCAGCCGCGCATCGCCCTGCAAGGTCTCCTCCGACGAGGAGGTCACGGCCGCGCGAACGAAGGCACTCTGGGTCTCGGTTCCGGGCACGCCCTTGTACCGGTGGATGGCGTCGGAGATGGTCCCCCACACGTACCCCCGCACCTCGTCCAGGGGGCGGGGACGGGTCAAAAACGTCACCACCACCCCGATCGTGCCGCTGACGACGATGCCGTAGAACGCGCGCATGTACTTGTACTGGCGCGCACCCTCGAGCCATCCGTCTCCGATTTCCGCGGCTGGAACACCATGGGCGAAGGGCGCCACCAACTCCGGGAACGCGATCGAGGCGACCATCGCCGTCGCGCCGCCAACCAGGGTCGCGAGGGCGGCCTTCGGGGTGTAGCGCCGCCAGAACACGCCGAAGAGCAGCGCCACCACCATGGGCGGCGTGACCGCCGCGGTGAACGCACCATGGGCGGCGTAGATGGAGTCGAACATGTTGAACACAGGCACCAGGGCGACGCCGAGCACGGCGACCAGCACCGCGGCGTACCGGGCCACCCGCAACAACTCCTTTTGGGAGGCCTTCGGGCGTATCGGGTTGTAGATGTCGTTGACCACGATCGCCGAGATCGCGGTGATCAGCGAGTCTACGGTAGACATCAGGGCCGCGGTGAGCGAGGCCATGATGAGTCCGAACACCCCGGGACGGGCCAGGAACTCGGCGGCGATGAAGAACACCTCCCCACCGTCCACGTCCGGAGGAAGCGCACCGGCGTGCACCAGGGACTTCCCCACCCAGCCGCCCGACGCCACCACCACCGCCGCGATGGGCATCAGCACCGCCAGCACCGCGATGGCTGCCAGGCGTCCGTCGCGCACCGAGCGCGCCGCCATGAACCGCATCAAGATGCCCTGGTTCAGGAAGTAGAACATCGCGGTGTTCGCGACGCCGTCCTGCCAGTAGACCCCTACCGAGTTGTAGGAGGGGTCGGTGTTGAAGTTGGTGAACGCGGTGCGATGCCCCCGGGGCAGGTGCGACCACAGCACGTCCATCCCACCCAGGTAGTGCGCGCCGAGGAAGAGCAGCACCAACCCGGTGGCGAGGAGCATCACCCCCTGGAACAGGTCGGTCATGATGACGCTGGTCTGCCCCCCAAAGGTGACGTAGATGGCCGAGATGGTGGCCACCAGCACCGCGGCGTAGAACACGTCCCACCCGAGCAGGATGTGGAGCGCCTTGCCCATGGTGAACAGGTTCACTCCGACGTACCCCACCAGGTAGGTGAGCAGCAGGACGGTGACGATGTTGCGCGACGCGCGGCCGAAGCGGTGCTCGAAGTACTCGGGGATCGAGGTGAGCCGTGAGAAGTACAGGATCGGGAGCCAGCCGAACAGCAGCAGCGGCACCCAGAGCCAGTCGTTGAGGTAGGTCTGGGAGCTGGCGAGACCGTAGTTGTAGGCGATTCGGCTGTACTTCACGAAGCTGTACGACCCGATGGTCGTCGCCACCAGGGAGAACGCGATCAGCCACCACGAGAACCGTTGACCGCCGAAGAAGAAGTCCTTGGTGTCCTTCTGGTTCCGCCCGAAGAAGGTGCCGATGAGCAGGATGGCCAGGAAGTAGGCCACCATGATCGCGTAGTCGATGGGCTTGCCGATCATGCCCTTTTCCAGCGGCTCGCCGGTGTAGGGAATCGGGTCGGCCTCGGCCATGGGCGCGTACTGCAGGTAGCCCTGGATCCCCATGAACAGGACCAGGCCGCCCAGCAGCATCACCAGGTTCCGCAACCCCCCGCCGGTCAAGCCGAGGTAGCCCTGGCGCCAAGCGAAGGAGAGGCCCACCACGAAGATGAAGCCGCCAATGCCGTACTGGTAGAGGAAGGGGTCCATGGCGGCCCAGGGTACCCCACTGCGCCGTGCCGGGCATCGTCAGCCCTCCACGGACACCAACACTCCCCAGTCCACCAACTCCTGGAGGAACTGCGAGTCGATCTGGACTTGGTGACTCTCCTCCAGCTGCCGCAGCACCTCGTCCGTGCGTCGGCCGTCGAACAGCGGCAGCAACGCCACCAGTTGCGACGGTAGGTCCAGGGCATCCAGGGAGGAGTGGGTCACCACCCGGCACCCCCCGGCCCGCGTCGCGGCGACCTCGAACCGCCCCACCCGCAATCGCTCCGGGATGCTCGGTGCCGCCCATGTCGCATACCGCTCCCTCCCCACCGCCGCGCGGACTGCTACCTCGGTGCCCTCGTCCCCGACCCGCTCTCCCCACAGTGCCCGGCGAACCGTCTCGTCGGCGATGCCGTCGATGGCCAGACCATCCGGGGACTCCTCCAGGCGGCGGTCGTGCTCCGAGCGCGGCAGGAATGGGTACAGCACCTCCGCATGCACGCCCTCCTGCAGCGCCGCCCACCGCGCCAACTCCACCTCGACCATCGCGAGAAGATCGCGCAGCGCCGCCCATAGGGCGGCCCCCACCTGTCCGCGCTGGTGGCGGCAGAACCAGGTCGAACACAGGGCGTCCCTGTGACGCCAGATCCCACACCGCCCGCCCTCCTCGAGGTAGTGCGGGCATCGCAGCTCGCGGCTGCGGCCGATCGTGTTGGCGCTGTTGCGAAACAGCAGGTCGTACCGGGGCGGTCGGTCCAGACCCAGAGGGGTCACCCCGACCCCGGCGCGGATGCGCGCCTCCGCCGAGCCCCGCCCCGCCTCGCCTTCAGGCCGGTCGTCCGCGAGGACCCGACCCACCAGGAAATTGGGGAGGCGCGGCATGTACACACAGCACTTCACCTCGGGATCGAAGAAGTACACCGAGGTGGGCATCTCCCCATCAGCCTTCACGCACATCGCGCAGTCATCGCAGGTGGCCCCCGGCTCCGACGGCATCTCATCCGGCAGCACATCCGCCATCCAGCGCGCGTACAGGTCGGGAAGCGGGTGGGTCACGGACATGGCGGTCGGCTGGTCAGCCCCCAAACCACTTGACATAGATGTCGCCGTACACGCCATTCTCCTGGATGGTGAGCAGGGCGCGGTTCACGTCCTCGCGTAAGGGGCTGTCCTCCCGCAGCGCGATGCCATAGGCCTGCTTGGCGAACACCGGCCCCACCACCCGTATGGATCCGCGCCCCTCGTGTGCCGCGTGGTAGAGAAGCGCAGGCGAGTCGTACACCACCGCGTCCACGTCGAGGGCGGCGAGGGCGGCGAGGGTCTCTTCGATGTCGCCGTACTCCACCGCTTTGATTCCGTTGTCGGTGAGCCACACGTGGGCGGTGGTTCCGGCGACGGTCCCCACCTCCTTGCCCGGGAGGTCGTTGGGCCCGTTGATGGATCCCTGGAGCTGTTGGACCGTGAGGACCGTGGTGACCGAGGCGGAGAAGTAGGCGATGAGGATGATGCCGGAGAACATCCACACCAGGGCGACCGCCCGACCGAGCCGCGCGCGGGGGATCTTGTCGCCGTAGCCCACCGTCGTCATGGTCACCGAGGCCCACCAGAAGGCCGCCCAGATCCCATTGAAGTAGTCGCGCGGAAAGTCCGGATTGGTGCGGCGCTCGATGATCCACACGACGTGGGCGGCGATCAAGAGGATCAGGAACAGGAATCCAATGAGCTTCAGCAATTCCGGGGAGATGAAGCTGAAAATGATCTCCCCCGCGGTCACCTCTCCGGAAAGGGGCACTGCGACCTGGAAACCCGACTGGAAGAACGCATGGGAGAAGTCGATCGCCTCCTCCCGATCCGCGTTGATCGTGATCCCTGCGATCCCGATGTCCGCGTTGCCGTTCTCTACCTCACCGAGCAGCTCGGCGACGGTGTTGGTCCCATAGAGGTCGAAGTTCCAGTTCAGCTCCTTGGCCAACTCCCGCCACACATCGATGCTGAACCCGACCCAGGCGTCGTTCTGCTTGAACACGAACGGCTTGAAGGGCTTGGTCGCCACCCGCACGTACTGCTGTGGCTCCAGGCTGGCCGGAGTGTCGTCGGGTGTTTGTGCGTTCGCCGTGCCGAAGGCAGCCATCACCGAGCAAATGAGCGCGGCGAGGAGCAGGCGGGCGGCCAGTCGTGCCATGCGGCAGCTCCCGGTGCTTCGAGGGGAACACTACCACGGTGCTACTCCGGCCAGCGTGCCCGCTCGTGGCCCGGGTTGAAGAGCACCTCCCACTCGTCGGGCGGAAGGAAGTGCTCGTAGTCGGAGAAGTTCTCCCCTGGCCAGTTCCCGTCCGCCGGCCTACCGGAACGGGGGCGCCTTTTCGCGCCCGGGCCGCACCATCCGCACCGGCTCGGCATCGACCGCGTATCCCTCGGCCACCGTGCCGCTGCCACCGACCACAACAAGGAACTCCACGTCGAGGTCTGGCATGTGCTCCACCACCACCTCGGTCCCGGCGACCGCCTTGCGAACCTCTGCGGCCACCTGTTCCGCGGTGGCAGCATCGGAGAGATCGCGGTGCCGTATGGCGATCTTCGCGTCCCTCGGCGCCTTGCCGCTGCCTATCTGGGAGACCCGGTATCGGGGGCCGCGGTAGGCCGCGCCCACCTTGGCGAAGGTCGCCGTGCGGACCGCCTTCATCACCGTGGTGCCGCCGGCGTCTCCAAAACGCACCCCGATGTTCGGGTCGGTCTTCCCCATCTCCGGCCCATCGACGGTGGGATCAGGCTTGGGGTGGGCGACCAGCGCATCCGCGAGATGGGAGAGGCGTGACGAGCATTCGTCGGGCGCCTCCCCCTGCCCTGCCTCCGACGTCTCCTCGCAGGACGGCGGTGCCTCACTCCACACCCCCAGGGCGAACTCGGCGAACCCCGGACCGAAGGCGTGGGAGAGGTTCTGGGCCCCCGCGAGGTCGGTCGTGGCGAGTTCCATCAGGGGTGCGTCGACCACCGTTCCGTCGGACCTGCGAGCGGACAAACCTGCGAAGACGCGTTCCACGGATCCCTTGGCGGACGGCGGGGGTGCTATCCCGGCGAGGACGGACAGGGTGCCGTCGGCGTAAGTGACCGTCTGCACGTGCAGCGCCCAGGTCACGCGCTTGGCCTTGACCTCGGTCGCCTCGACCCTCGGCGCGGAGGTCGTCGCCTCCTTGCCGGGTTTCTCTGCGCGGTCCCCGCACCTACAGGCCGCGGCGAGCGAAACCAGGGCCAGGAGGAGGAATCGTATGGGCATGGGGCCTCCGGGGCTCACGGTGCGACGCCTCCACACCGACGTGGTAGGTGCCGCCGACTGCATAACGAGAGGTTGGAATGCGGACCGGTTGGATCCTGTTTCTCTGTGCCACGACGGCGTGTGGCACGCCCTTGGACGAGAGCCACCCGCCGGCGACCGCCGATGCTGCGGGCACCCAGGTCGCGGCGCCCGAACGGGCCTGGGAGCAGTATGGCGAGACCTTCGTTGGGGAGGAGTTCGTCTCCGCGTCCGCCCTGCTCGCCGATCCGTCGGCCTACGTGGACAAGACCCTCCTCGTCGAGGGGCGGGTCGCGGACGTCTGCCAGGAGAAGGGCTGCTGGATGGTGATCACGGACGAAGAGCGTCACATGCGCGTCATCATGAAGGACCACGCCTACGGGGTGAACAAGAAGGCCACGGGCTGGGACTGCCAGGTCAAGGGCACATTGGTCGCGACAAGGATTGATCCCGAGACCGTTGCCCACTACGCGTCCGAGTCGAGCGAGGGTGCGGTGGTCCCCGAAAAGGCGGTTCAGGGGGACACGACCTACGAGTTTGTCGCCGACGGGGTTCGGATGTGCCCGCCGGCGGGCTGAGCGTTCAGAAGCGGCCCACCAGGGTCGCCCCGGCGCCGGACCGGACCAGGGTGGGTACCAGCGCGACAGAGGCCTCCTCGCCCTTCTTGAAGGAGGTCGCGGAGGTGATGGTCGCCACCAGAGGCACCCCGATCACCGACAGCGCGAGGCCACCTACGTAGGTCGCGGCGAGGCGGTTGTCCCCAAAGTGCTCGTAGGCCATCGGGGTGAGTGCCAGCAGGGTCCCGCCGACCACCGCCACCGCCCCGGAGAGCAGCAGCACCCGCGCGGAGTGTCTACCGAGGGTGAGGGTGTGGGCCACGGTTCCACCGATTGCGGCGCCC
>JAFDJI010000031.1 GCA_019307545.1 Deltaproteobacteria bacterium
AAGGCGGACTCTATCCCGCCGCTGGCGTTAGGAGGAGGGTCAGGGAGGTGAGGTGAGGGGTGCCTGCACGGTATTCGGGGCCTTGCTGCTGGTCGTCGGGGCCTGTCGCCGCCCACCCCCCACGGACGACACCGGCGACGATACCGGGGACACCGGCTCCGACACCGGGGACACCGGCCCCGACACCTCCGAACCACCCCCCACCCTGATGGCGGTGAACGATCGGGCCTACCTGCCGCAAGCCCTGTCGATGATCGGGGAGGCAGAACATCGGGTGTGGGCGGTCGAGTACCTCATCTACGACTCGGGCTCGCCCGGCGACGTGGTCGATGCGATGGTGGCCGCGGCGCAGCGTGGCGTCGATGTTCGGGTGCTCGCCGACGAGGAGGGGTACGACACCGCGGACGCCCTGGAGCGGCTCTCGGCGGCCGGGGCGCTCACCAAGCTGGACGCGCCGACGGTCACCACCCACACCAAGCTGATTCTGGCCGATGACGTCACCCTGGTGGGCTCCCACAACCTCACCTCGAGTGCCATGGACGCGAACACCGAGGGCTCGGTCCGGGTGGCGGTCCCCGAGGTCACCGCGTTCTATGCGACCTACTTCGAGGCCCTGTGGGCGAATCCCGAGGGGGTGGGGACGCTGGCGCCAGCGGACACCGCGCCGATCGTCCCCCTCCACGACCGCGGGGTGACCCAAGCGCTCCTCGGCTGCATCGAGGATGCAGAGGATCGCGTCGACCTGGTGATGTACGCGCTCTCCTACCGCGCCGAGTACCCGGACTCCGAGGTGGCCGAACTGCTGACCGCTCTGTCGGCGGCGCACGAGCGCGGGGTGACGGTGCGGGTGGTCCTGGACCACAGCAGCTGGATCGTGGAGAACGCCATCAACGACGCGGCTGCCGAGGTGCTCCTCGAGGCTGGGGTGGCGGTCCGCCATCCCCCCGACTGGCACGTCACCCACGCCAAGGTGCTCACCTGCGATCATATGGTGATCGTGAGCGACGCGAACTGGTCCTACAGCGGGTTGACGCTCTACAACGGCACCAGCCTCCAGGCGACCGACGCCGCCCTGGCGGAGGCGTACCGGGTATGGTTCGAAGACATCTGGGCGAGCGGGGAGGGTTGATGACGGGGCAGGACGGCGAGAGATTCGACTTCGTGATCGTCGGCGGCGGTCCCGCCGGTCTGAGCGCGGGGATCACCGCGGCCAGGAACGGGTCATCGGCCCTGGTCCTCGAACAGGGCGACAAGCCGGGTCCGCGCCCGCGGGGCGAGGGGGTCAACCCCTATCGGCTCTTCGACGAGCTGCTCGGAAAGGGGTTCTTGGAGGCGCACGCCTTCGTGATGACCCACGGCTCGGTGTACCACAGCCCCGGGGCTCTGAAGGAGGTGGTCCTGCCGTCCGGGCGGCCGCTCTACTTCTTCGAGTGGCGCGAGTTCATGGACCGGTTGGAGGAGGTGGCACGGGAGGAGGGGGTGACGGTGCGGACCCGCGCCCGGGTGACCGGCGTCTTGGAGGGGGAGGAGCGGCAATGCCTCGGGGTCCGGTATGCCGATGCCGACGGGGAGGTCCACGAGGTCCGGGGCGCCGCGGTGCTCGGCTGCGACGGGTATCAGAGCGTGATCGGGCAGCACTACGGGGTCGCCTACGATCGGATGAGCTGTCCGATCATGAAGTGCCGCCTTTCCGGGGCCAACTTCGATCCGGAACAGACCCGTGCGCTTCAGTTCTACCTGATCGGCCACGGAGACCTCCCCTACGCTCCGACGTTTCCGCCCTGCGTGGCCTATGCCTTCCCCCTCGCCGACCAACAGATGGAGGTGGGCCTGATGGCGAGGATGATCCACGGCCACCGGATGAAGACCGTCGATCGGCCCAGCCAGGAGGCCTTCGTCGAGGTCTGGTCTCACCTGAAGGAGGAGTACCCGGGGTTCCGGGAGTACTTCGTCGGAGCGACCATCGACCACGAGGAGCCCACCGACCTGCCGAATGCCTCCCTGCTGCGGGACAACGTCCCGGCGCCGGGGGCGGTGCTGCTCGGCGACAGCGCTGGGTTCGTCGACCCCTTTGGCTCCTCCGGGATCTACTACTCCATGGAGATGGCGCGGTGGTGGACCCAGACCATCGCCGAGGCCTTGCAGCAATCCGGTGACGACCCCCGGTCTGCATGGAGCGACCACAACATCTCCCGGTGGGGCAAGGGGTTCCGCGCCACCAAGGTCCGCCGCCACATCCGGGGGTCCTACCTGAAGGTGGGCCTGCTGGAGTGGTACGTGTTCAAGCACCTGCGAACCGCGGAGCGGATGAACCGGCGGTGGTGGGTGGTGTCCGCGCTCATGAAGCTGGGGTGAGCTTGATGTCCAGCACGATGTCCACCTCGTCCCTGGTCCGGACGGTGCCGAGGAGCCCGCTGTAGGGTTGGTAGCCGTAGTCGCTCTGGCGGATGCGGAAGGACCCGGTGGCGCGGTAGCCGTCCTCCTCCTCGGAGAGGGTCAGCGGTATGGTGATGGGATGAGTGACCCCGCGGAGGGTGAAGTCGCCGCTGACCTGGACGGCTCCGAGGGTGCCGTCGAATGTGGTGGCGGAAAAGGCGATGCGGTCGTGCTTCTCCACCCACAGTTGGGCCTCGGAGTGGATGTGGCGGAGGATGGTCTCCTGTGCGCCAGCGCCGATGGTGTGGGGAAGGCCGACCTGCTCGCGAAGGTCATCGGCATCGGGGAACAGACCGGTGACCGACACCGTCACTTCGGCGTGCGATCGGGTGGGGTCGTCGCGATCGAGCACTGCCGTCCCCGAGATCTCGCGGGCCTGCACCACGTGGTCGTGTGCAAGAGCCTTGGCCGCGCCCCTCTTGTAGACCAGGGCGTAGACCAGCGAGGCATCGGGGTCGACGCTCAGCTCGGCAGCGCTCTCTCCGGCCAGGGCGGGGGCCGCGACCAGGAGGGCTGCGGCCACGGGCAGTGGGCTGCAATGCCTCATTGCGGTGAGGATGCCCCGGGACACGGCGCCGATGCGTCCCGTTTCGTCATCGCGGCCCGGCGTCGGTCCGCCTGACGCATCCGGATGTGGTCGAGGTCGTCCTTGGGGATCGCGTCGATGAGGGTCTGGGTGTAGGGCTCCTGCGGGTACAGGTACAGCTCCTCCGCAGGCCCGATCTCCAGGATCTTCCCGTCCTTCATGACCGCCAGCACGTCGCTCATGAACTTCACCACCGACAGGTCGTGGGAGATGAAGATGTAGGTGAGCCCGCGGTTCGCCTGCAGCCGCTTGAGCAGGTTGAGCACCTGGGCCTGCACCGAGACGTCGAGCGAGCTCACCGACTCATCGCAGATGATGAACTCGGGTTCCAGGGACAGGGTGCGCGCGATGCAGATGCGCTGTCGCTCCCCGCCGGAGAACTCGTGGGGATAGCGCCGCAAGTACTCGACGGGGAGACCGCATTCGTCGAGGAGGGCCGCCGCCCGGTCGCGACGGTCCGAGGCGCTGGTGCCGATCCCGTGGACGATCATCGGCTCGGTCACGGCGTCCTCGATGGTGAGGCGGGGGTTGAGCGAGGAATAGGGGTCCTGGAAGATCATCTGCAGATCACGGCGGACTTCGCGCATCTGCCGATGAGAGAGCCTGTGGAGCTTCTTGCCCTTGAAAACCACCACCCCACCGGTAGGCTCCACCAAACGGAGGATGGCGCGGGCGGCGGTGGTCTTGCCGCAGCCGCTCTCTCCCACCAGCCCCAGGGTCTGCCCGCGGATGACCTCGAAGCTGATGTCGTCCACCGCCCGGATCACCTTCTTGGGGCGCATCCAGCCGGAGGAAACCTGGAAGTACACCTCGAGGTTTCGGACCGAGAGGATGGGCTCCCCGGTGGTGATGATGGTGCACTCCTCCCCCGCCACCAACTCGGAGAGGCGCTCCTCGGTGGGGCTCTTCTCCAGCATCCGGACCTCGTCGTCCTCCACCCAGCTCTCCAGGAAGTCGTTGACAGTCGGAAGCAGCCTGTAGGGGGTGTCCAGACGGGGCCGACACGCGAGAAGTCCGCGGGTGTAGGGGTGCTGGGGGTTCTCGAACACCGAGACCACATCGCCGCACTCCACCAGCTTCCCGGCGTACATGACCGCGACGTGGTCGGCGATCTCCGCGATCACCCCGAGGTCGTGGGTGATGAAGATCATCGACATGCGGTGCTTGTCCCGTAGTTTGCGGAGCAGGGCGAGGATCTGGGCCTGGATGGTGACGTCGAGCGCGGTAGTCGGCTCGTCGGCGATGAGGAGCTTAGGGTCGCAGGCAAGCGCCATGGCGATCATCACCCGCTGCTTCTGACCGCCGGACATCTGGTGCGGGTAGCTGTCGAGCCGGCTCTCCGGGTCCGGTATTCCGACCTCGTGGAACAGGGCGATGGTTCGCTCCCGTGCCTCGGCGCGGCTCACGTTTCGGTGGCGGAGAATGGCCTCCGCCACCTGGTCACCCACCCGGAACACGGGGTTGAGCGACGTCATGGGCTCCTGGAACACCATGCCGATGGCGCAACCGCGGAGGTCACGCATCTCCCTGTTGGAAAGCTCCAGGAGGTTCCTCCCCAGGAAGCTGACCCGCCCGGCCGCGATGCGCGAGGCGCCTTCCGGGAGCAGGCGCATCACGGTGAGCGCGGTCACCGACTTTCCGGAACCGGACTCGCCCACGATGCCCAGCGTCTGGCCCTCCTCGACGGAGAGGGTCACATCGTCCACCGCCTTGACCACACCTTCGTCGGTGTGGAAGTAGGTCTTCAACCCTTCGATCTGGAGGAGGGGAGTAGCCATGGGGGGTGCGTTCACCGGGATGCCGGAGTGTACCCTTTCCCTCGGGTGCGTCCCGGGGTACCTGCCGCCTCGTGGAGGGCCAGTGGCGCGTTTTGCCTGGCTGTTGTTGTTGGTGCTGGTCGGCGGATGCGAGATCCCGCCCCGGTACATCGAGAGCTCGAAGTCGGTGGACCACTACCTGGTGCGCAGACAGTTCCGCAGCGCCTGCGTGGGGCTGCAGATGGACGACCCGGATCTGCGCCAGTACGCCGCACGGAAGCTCGCGGAGTTCCCCGAGGAGGAGGAGGCGAACACCTGTCTTTGCGAGGCGCTGTACCGCCCGGGCGCCTTCGATGTGGCGGTGGCCTCCGGGCTCGCGGCGACCCGTCGCGATGACCTGGCTGGATGCCTGGCCCCTGCACTCCTGGACAGCGAGATCGAGGATCGAGTGGCTCTCGTGCGGTCGCTGGCGGGTATCGCCGCCTCCACGGGGTATGCGGCGCTCGCGGACACCGCGAAGGGCGATGCGGACCCGGCGGTGCGGGCCGCGGCGACCACCAGGATCCGCCCGGCCGACGCGCATGTTCCGGTGGTGATAGGCCTGTTGGGGGAGGATCGCGATCCCGCGGTGCGGGCCGCGGCGGCGGAGGCCCTGAAGGGGCGGGATTCGCCCGAGGTAGTGGCCGCCCTGGTACGTGCCGTGCAGGAGGACGTCGACGGGGGGGTGCGTGCTGCGGCGCTCGGCGGGATGGCGAAGCTCGGCCATCCGGAGACCCTGGAGGCAGCGTGTCAGGCGTTGATGACGGATCCGGACGCCCGAATGCGGGAGGCGGCCGCGAAGGCGTTCCACGGGACTCGGCGGCCGGAGGCGATCGCGTGCCTGCGAGAGCGTTTGCTCACCCACGAGGAGTCGGGTGCGGTACGTGTGGCGACGGTGGCCGCGCTGGGTGCCTCTCCCAGGGACGAGGCGGCGGACGTGCTGTGTGAGGCGATTGGGCCCGTGCTCAGGTTGTACGTCACGGCGGAGATTCCGGCCCAGGACATCCCTGGAGCAGACATCGCCAAGGCCCAGAACGATCGGGACTGGGAGCGCTCGAAGCCGTGTGTGCAACGTGCGCTTCAACAGGGAGGATACTCCTGTTACGCGCGTAACTATCTGGGGTTCTGGTACAGGGAGTTGGGGGGCAAGGCGAGCATGCCGTGGTGCCCGGGAATGCGGAAGCTGCAGCCGGAGATCGAGCTTTGACCACCCTTGTGGAAACGCTGCGCGATCCAGAGCGCAAGCGGGCCATCATCATGGATGGCGTACTGCTGATCGACAGGGAGGTCGCGTCGAAGCGCGGGCTCTCCGGCAGGTTCCTCAGGGCCGGGTACAGGGCGGTGCGGACCCTTGCGCCCCGTTTCACCGCGATGGCGCTGGAGCACCTCCTCCCCGAGTTCGCGCCGGCGGTGGACCCGCACTACGCCAAGGCCCGCGAGTCGGAGGACGTGCGGGCCTATTTCGTGAACCACGGCGGCGACATCGCGGACAGCATGCTCGCCGTGACCGATGCCCGGGCGCGCCGGGCGAAGAATCGCGCTATCAAGAGCATCTACCAGAAACTGCGCGCCAAGGCGCGCGAGCACGTGATCGCCGCCATGCCGGGGCTTGCCGAACTGGTCGTGAAGCACGTACCCTGACCGCGAACCCGGACGGGCACCATGGCCAAGAACCTTCCCTTCAAGGTCTACATCCGACGCGAGCCCGATTACGAGCTTCGATTGACGGTTCGCTTCGAAGCAACCGACGGCCACGGGGTCCTGTCCCTGCAGCGTGCGGAGAAGAAGGAGTCGGCGCCCTCCCTGGTGCTGGAGGAGCGGGACGTGGCTGCCCGTGAGCTGCGTGGGGGGCGGTTCATCCACATTCTCGCCGGCGGTCGCCGTCAGAGCTACGCCCTGTCGCGGCTCACGGTGGAGGTGCTGAAACGGGTGCACGACGACAAGTGGACGGAGCTCGAACCCCTCACCGAGTACGGATTTCGCTACCTGATCGTTCCGGAATCGGCGTTGATGCCAGGTGAAGATCAGAGTCAAGCCGCGCGGGTGGCGGTACCGGACGGGATGAGCAGGCCGCCGGCACCCGTGCGCGGCGCAACCCCGGGTGCTGTGGCGGCGCGCGCGAGCATGGGGCCACCCCGGGTATCCGACAGACTGTCGCCGTCGGGCACCGATTTCCACCCTGCCGACCCGGCTGGCGCACCCTCCGCACTTCAGCGTGCGATGAGCGCGATTCGCTCCGGCCGCGGGGGGAGCACGGGCGAAGCCGGCCCACTGGACGACCTCCGCCAGGGCACACCCCGACCCGCGCCAACCGCGAGGTTGTCCGGAGGCAGCGTAACGAGGGTCCCGGTGCCGAGTGACGCGGAGTTGGAGGTATTGAGCCGGGAGGAGGCGATCCTCCGACTGAAGGAGCTTCGGACGGCGGTAGCAGCGCTCGAGAAGAGGATGGCCGACAGCGTGGCCCGTGAGCGCGACCTGCTCGAGGTCCTCGCGCGTTGGCGGGAGCGGGAGCTCTCCTAGCTACAGCCAGTCCTCGTCCAGGTGGACGCTGGCGAAGGCGACCCACAACTCTCCCGCCAGGTAGGCGGCAGCGTCGGGGTCCCAGGGCTTGGGCTCTCGGAGGTAGACGTTTCGGACGGTGCCGTCGGGGTCGCGGTGTAGGTGGGGCTCGTACAGGTTCATCCTCCCCACCGTCCGCCCCGCGCGGGTCCCGGAGTGGGCGAACACCACCGTGCTGTCCGGCTCGATGTCGATCACCACCGCGATGTGGGTGAGGAGATCGTCCCATCGCCCGTTGCCGTCTCGATCCCAGGTGTTGTCGAAGAAGATGAGGTCGCCGATGCGAGGGGTCTCCTCCCAGTGCAGGGCGTCGTTGTCGACCGCCGCGTCCCAGATGGTGGCGACCACCCCGTCCATCGGTACCCCGACCTGGGAGAACACCGCGGAGACGAAGCCGCTGCAGTCATCGCGGAAGCCACGCGGTCGGCGGACGAGGAAGCCGCGGGCCGCCTGGGCCGCTTGCATCGAGAAGGAGTCAAGGCCCGGTGTGGTCGGACCGAGGCTGGCTATGGCGAGCAGAGCGATGGAGGCGTCCTGCAGGGCCTCGTACTCCACCTGGTGGAACCGCTCCGGCCCGGGGGGCACCGGGGGGGCGGGGGCAGGGGTCCGGAGCAGATCGGAGAGGGCCAGCACGGCCACCCCGAAGAGGGCGACGAAGAGTAGCGTTCGGATGCGCACGCGCACGCTAGCGTTTCTAGCATGGTGACCCCGTCAGGGCTGCAGACGTAGGCGCGGTCGGGCGTGGGCTCGGGCGCGGGCATGGGAGGAGCCATCGGGCAGGACCCGACGGCTCCTACTGCTCCAGCAGCGCCCTTACGTGGTTTGCTTCCTCGAAGCGCTTCAGGGCCTCCCATTGCTGGAGTGCTTCCTGCCAGGCACGTCGGCCGCGCTCCGGGTCGCCGTTGTCCCGGGTGACCTGGCCGACCAACTCCGCGAGACGAGCCGTGTCTTCGTCGGAGCCTCCGGACCGCCCCATGAGCTGGCAGTATTGCTGGAAGTGGCGGTCCCAGGCCTCCCAGTCACTCGTCCCAGCCGCGCATCCCGCCATCGCGAGGTGGGCATCGCCCTGCGCGGCCATCCGCCCCTGCTTATCGAACTCCACCAGGCACGCCTCGAAGACCGGCTTCGCGTCGTGGTGGCGTCCCAACTCCAGGAGGGTCAGCGCCCGGTTGTACTCCGGCACCACCGCCGCGCCCGACCCGATCGCCCGGAACAAACTACCCGCGCGCACGTACCAGGGCTCCGCGCCGGCGTGGTCTCCGTTGTAGCGGGTGACGTCGCCGAGGGAGTTGCAGGCGGAGGCCATTCCCCACCGGGCACCCGACTCCTCGTACATCTCCAGGGCGTTGCGGAGGAGCTGACCTGCCTCGCCGTGCGCGCCCTGAAGCTTCTTCACCTCCCCCATGGTCTGCCAACAGGCGGCGCACCCGGTGGTGTCCTGGCGCCGGATGTAGTCCATGAGGGCCTTGCGGGCGTACATCTCGGCGTTGATGAGCTCGCCACACTCTGAAAGCGCCTCGGCGAGCTCATAGCGGATGTCGGGAAGCAGCTCGGCCTCCCCGAGGGCTTCGGCATCGACTTCGGCCTTCTGGAGCAGGGCGACCGCGTTCTTGTACTCGCTGCGCAACCGCGCCAACCGGCCACGCTCCTTGTTCACGTGGACGCGGAGGGAGCGCCACCCATACCGGGTGGCGGCGGCCTCGGTGTGATCGAGCCAGCGCTGACCGTTGTCGTAGTTCCCGCGGCGGGTTTCGATGTGGACCCGGTGGAGCCAGCCCTCGCCCCATAGGGGGTTGTGGAGTTGTACCCCAGCCGCCTGCAGTGCCTCCTCCCGGACCGCGATCAGGCTCTCGGAGGCGGCGTACTCGCCCGAGCGCACCTTGGCCTTGATGGCCTTCAGCAACGGCTCGAGCGCGGCATTTGCGTCTCCCGCGGCGACGAGGTGGCGGCCGAGGCGCTCCTCGAGGTCGGCCCCGCCTCGCTCGGCAAGGAGGTTGGCACAGAGGCGATGGAGCGTCTGCAGCCGTCCCCGCTCCACGGACCGCCGGTGTAGGGCGTCGCGCAGGGTGACGTGGACGAAGGACCACCCGGCGAGGGGCCCCTCCTCGCCACACTCGGCGAGGTGGAGGTCGAGCAGACTCTCCACCAGCGCCTGCGATGGGTCCGCACCCGCCATGCGCGAAACCCCGTGCCACTCCCCCGGGTCGACCTGTCTGCCGAGCACCGCGGCGATCTCCAGTGCGAGCGCCTCCTTCTCGGTGTGCTTCTCGAGCACCCGGGAAACGCGGTCGGCCCACACCTGGTGGACATCGCCGGGCAGCACGACCTCTGCATCGGTCTTGAGGCGGAAGCCCTTGGGTCCAGGCTCGAGGAGCTTTCGCTCCACCCAGTCCCCGATGAGCTGCACCGCGAACATGGGGTGGCCCGCCGTGGTGTGCTCCACCCGTTTCGCGAGGCGCGGCTCCAGCCCAAGCAGGCGGCGGACCAGCTCCGGTCGGTGGCGGATGGGGATGGGGCCCACATCGACGGTGACCACCCGGGGCTTGGCGACGACCTCTTCGTAGACGGCGGACTCGATCACGGCACCATGCAGACCTTCGTCGGTGGCGGTCATCACCACGGTGACCGGCAGGTCCGGTTCCTCCTCGAGGAGCCAGGAGACGAAGTTCAACGCGTCCAGCCCCCAGTGCACGTCGTCCAGCCACATCACCACCGGCCGCTCGGCGCACAGCGCTCCCAGGAGGCGCAGCAGGACGACGTAGCGTTCTGTGGCGCTCCCGAAGCGGATGGGCCGGACGCCAGCGGCAGTGTCCTCCTCGCTCGCCGGTGCGGTCCACTCGGTGAGCACCTCGCAGTCCCCGGCGTTGTGCAGGTCCCACCGCTTCAGGACCTTCTCGATCCGCGTTCGGACCGCGTCGCGTCCGAGGCCCTGGCAGCCGATGAAGTGCGACACCATGGCGGCCATTCCGTGGCCGGGGCCGGGGACCTCACCGTGGTGTGCCTTGACGACGATGGCGGCGCCGACCTCGTGGGAGCGCTCGCACAGCCACTCTGCCAGCCGGCTCTTGCCGCACCCGGATGGCCCACGAAGGGCCACGACCTCGACCTGGCGGGCCTTCCGAGAGCGCCTCAGGGCCTCCCAGAGGGAGTCGCGCTCGGGCTCCCGGTCCACGAGGGGGACGCTGCGAAGGCCGAACAGCCCGATTCCCGCGCCCACCAGCTGCATGGAGGCTTCCGGTGCCCGCTCCCGGTGCCAGGTCCGCGCAAGTGGGGGCATGGAGAACAGACCCGAAGGCGACCCGTCGTCTTCGTCCGGAATGTGCGCTCCCGCGACCGGGATCACGCCACCGCTCTCGGTGCCGAAGGCAATGGCGGAGTGAAACGCGCTCCCTCCCAGGCTCGGGTCGCCCTCCTGGGCGTTGGGGTGCCAGGCATCCCCCTCGCCCAGTTGGGCATCGCCCAACTTCGCCAGGGACCAGCCGGCGTCTGCGGCGCGCTGGAACCTGCGGCGCGGGTGCTTCTCGAGCAGCCGGTGCAACCACTCCTCGAACCCGGCGGGGAGGGGCGTCGCGGTGTCGAGGGTTGGGAGGGGATCACGCAGGTGTGCGATGGCACGCTCTTCCAGGGACCGTTGCCCGAAGAGCTGATGGCCGGTGAGCAGCGTCCAACTGAGGCATCCGAGGGCGTACAGGTCGGTCCACGGACCGTAATCGCGCCACCGGCCGATGAACTGCTCCGGGGCCATGTAGGCGGGGGTGCCCGAGAACATGCTCAGCATGGCCTCGTCGTCGGCTCGCCCATCGAGCGCGCGCGCCACTCCGAAGTCGGTGAGCTTCACGTTGAGCTTGCGCCTTTCGCCGTGCTTCTGAGACACCCCCACGAGGACGTTGCCGGGCTTGATGTCGCGGTGGATGACGCCGCGGGCATGGGCGTGCGCGAGCGCATCCAGAAGGCCGTGGAGGACCTGCTTGAGCTGAGGCCAGCTGATCCGCCCGCGCAGGCGACGCAGCGTGCCCCCGCTGACTTGCTCCATGGCGAGCCAGGGCATCCCTTCCACGAGTTTCCCCTCGGAGGCCGCGGCGGTGTTTGGGCTTACCTCACCGTATTCGAACACCCGCACGATGTGTGGGTGGTCCAGCCCCGCCACGAGCCGGCTCTCGTTGCGGAAGGAGGCGCGGAAACGGGCCTCCCGGGCGCGCTCGCCGGTGAGGAACTTCACCGCCACCGGCAGTTTCTCCTGGCGGTGTTCTCCGCCCCACACCACCCCCATGGCTCCCTTGCCAATGGGCTCAGTGAGATCGAATGGGCCGAGCGGGATCATCGAGGTTTCCGGCGACGCGGGGTCATTCCTCCGAACAGGGCGGCGAGGCGGGCTCGGATGCGAACGCGCGGATTGTGCCACATCGGTGGCCCCTTGGGTGGGGGATGGCCCGAACGGGCTCGGCTACTTCCAGACGTCGATGGTCGCGGAATAGGCAAAATCGCCAAGGTCGGGGATGGTCTCGACCCCGGACTCGGAGATCACGAGTTGGTTGGTGCCCTGGAACGATCCCGACAGCTCGTCGAACACGAAGAACAACCCGAGGGTGGCGTAGGCCTCTACGGCCGGGTCGTAGGGAATGGTGCCGGTCACGTCGCCCTGCTGGAGACCGAGGGTGGCGAGCAGTGCGCCGAACTCGCACGAGATGCTCCCGGTGATCGGCTGTCCCGAGCCCGTGTTCACGAAGAGGGTGGCGGATCCCGCACAGGAGTCCACGGGGAGGGGAAGCGCGCCACCGAGCATGACCTCCATGGAGAAGCTGCCGGTGTAGGTGCCGTCCCGGGAGAACTCGGTGTCGGTGTCGGTGTCGGTGTCGGTGTCGGTGTCGGTGTCGGTGTCGGTGTCGGTGTCGCTCCAGCCGGAGTCGGTGTCCAGCGAACCGGTGTCGGAGGTATCGGCGGGGTCGGCGCGGTAGTCCGCGAACGAACCCATCTTTCCGCATCCAACGACGAGCCACAGTACCGGGAGAAGGCGCATTCGAGCACACCCAGGGGGTCTGGCTCTGTACCGAGATGGCTACCCGCTTTCAACCCAAGGAGTTGTCAAGGTGCGGGGGCGGGTGTGCGTGCCGAGGCGATGATTGCGCTCGCCGCGGCCTCCACCGCGGTCTCCACGTCGATGGCGCCGGGCTCGAACAGGGCCTGGGTGACGATGCCGAGGACCTGCCCGACCATCAGCGCGGCCATCGCTTCGATGTCGAGGTCCTCGCGGAGCACCCCGCTGGCAAGGCCCGCCTCGAACAGGGTCACCGCTTGGCCGCGATAGCGCCGGAAGAGGGCGGCGTTGCGCTCGGCGGCGTGGGTGTCGGTCGGGATGCGCCCCCAGAACGAGACCAGGATCTGGCACGCCTCCACCACCTGCAGGAAGCCGTGTACCTTGCTCCTCAAGACCGCCCGAACCATCTCCTCGACAGACCCGGCTCCAGCGAGGTCGGAGAAGGTGGCCGCATCGATTTCGTCCAATGCGCTGTCGAGCACCGCGTCGACGATCTCGTCCTTGTTCCGGAAGTGGTGGGTGATGACGCCACGCGAGAAGGGCAGTCGCTTCTCCAGGGTACCGATGGTCAGGCCCGCCAGGCCTTCCCTGGCCACCAGGACACGGGCCTCCGCGATGATCTGCGCGCGGCGCAGGTCGCGGATGGTCTCGAACTCAGGCGACGGCAAGGGACCGGTCCTGGCGGGCCTTGGCGCGCAGGGGCTCCGGCCACTCCTCGGGATGGTCGGCCGGCAGCGTGAGCAGGTGGCCGCGGCCGGTGAGCAGATCGGACCTGCTGCAGCGGAGCGCGACCTTCGCGGCCGCCAACCCGGAGAGGGTCGCGCCCGCCACCCCGTGGCCCAGGGTGCTCGCGCCACACATCAGCAACCCCTCGATGCCCGTCCGCACCTGGTAGGCGAAGGGCCCCACCTGGTCGCGGCTCTTCTCGATGCCGTACAGGTTGCCACGGGTGGCGGCCACATAGTGGCTGTTGGTGAGCGGGGTGCCGAGGGAGCTGAACACCACCCGTTCGCGGATACCGGGCACCACTTCCTCGATGGTGTCGAGCATCAGCCTGGTGAAGTGCTCCTTCATCAGCCGGTAGTCCTCCGGGCGGTCACCGTAGTCGCTCTGGGCCCAGCGTCGGAACCCATCGTAGGGAACCAGGCAGAAGGACTCCATGGTGTGCAGGCCGTCCCGGCGCTTGCTGCGGTCCTTGAGGGTGGTGACGGTGACGAAGGTGCCGGGGAGTTGCACAGGAGACGACAGCGTTTTCGCCGTCGCAATGCGGTATGTGGCCTCGATGTCC
>JAFDJI010000345.1 GCA_019307545.1 Deltaproteobacteria bacterium
CCGGCCTCGTGCACGGCTTCCCCGATATCCCGCGCCAGCTCCAAGAAGGGCCCAAAGGCCCCATCTGCAACGTGCGTCGCCGCGGCCCGCTGCTCCAGCGAATCCACCGCCTGGGCTGCCGCAGCAGTGGTGACCCGCGGCGAGGCGTAACCGCGAGCCCGCTCCACCAGTTGGTGCGCCTCGTCGATGACCACGACCCACCGCTCCGGCTGTAGGGAGAAGTGCCGCCGCAGGAAGGCCGAGGGGTCGAACACGTAGTTGTAGTCGCCCACCACCACGTCGGCGCGGTCCGAGACATCGGCCGCAAGCTGGTAGGGACACACCTGGTGGCTCGCGGCCAGCTCCTGTAGGGACTCGGGAGCGGTATCGAGGAGGTCGAACGCCGCGCCTATCACGCCCTCAGCGCGCACCCGGTCGTAGTAACCAGCGGCAAAGGGGCACCGATCCGGCCGACAAGCCACGATATCGTTCAGGCACACCTTCTCCTTCGCGGTGATGGTCACCACCCGAAGGGACAGGCCGGCCTCCCGGAACCGGGAGAGGGTCTGCTGCACCACCCGCTGCTGGGTGGTGCGCGCCGTGGCCCAGAACACCTGCTTGTCCTGGGCCAGGGCATGACGGAGCACCCCGTAGAGCACGGCGGCGGTCTTGCCGAGGCCGGTGGGGGCCTCCAACAGCAGCTGGTCTCCTCGGTTCAGGGCCTCCCAGCATCGCTCCCCGATGTGCTGCTGCCCCGGACGCCAGTCGGGAAAGGGGAGCGGGACAGCGTAGCCGCGACGCGCGGCGAGCCACGAGAGCCGTTCTTCACGATCGTCGACGATCTCCCCGATCCGCTGGCGGATGAACCCACCCACCGCCTCCCGGTCCAATGGGACGCCGATGACGTGCAGCGCCCCGTCGAGGAGCGACACCAGGACCAGTCGGCCCAGGGGATCGATGCCGTGCTGTTCGGCGACCATCCACAGGTACACCTCGAGTTGGGCGAGGTACAGAGGCCAGTCGGTGGCGGTGGTGTCTTGGAGCCGTGCCGCATCGAGGGTGGTGGACTTCACCTCCTCCACCACGGTCCGACCATCCTCCTCGGCCAGCCCGTCCACCCGCCCGTGCAGCACTACGGTCCAGCCACCGACTGCGACCTGTCTGCGCAGGCGCACCTCAGCCTGGAAGGAGGGGTCGTCCGCAGCGCGGTCGTGCTGGTAGTCCACGTGAGCCCGCTGTCCGGCGGCGAGACGCGCCCGAGCGGACTGGACCGTCTCCAGCACCAGGTCTCCCCTCGGCGCCCCCGCCTCCACCAGGTCGCGCACCGAGAGCTCCAGGGTGCGGTTGGCGTCATCGAATCGCATGTGGGCCCGTCGCTTGAGAATCTTCTGGACAGGCCCCATAATCAAGGCAACACTCTTTCATCTGACGTCCTGGCGAAACCCTATGCTGCTGGAACCGGACCGATTCCGCCACACACCATGCGTCGCCCCCGAGCGGACCCACGCTCCGACGACGCGTGAGGCCGAGCCCACCCCACCGCGGCGCGGCGACCCCGCCGAGGCCTCCAGCACCCCACAGGAGCGGTCCTCTCCCTCGAAGGGCTGACCGGAACTGCCACGAGGCACGCGCTGAACCGCAGACGACTCGTCGTCTCCCTCCTCGGACTGGCCGCCTGCGCCGGCGCGGGGGGGTGTCCGTTCCGGCGTGACCCCGTCCTGTCCCCGCTCCCGACGGGCGCCATCACCCTCGGCTGGCGCTGGGTACCCGGAATGGAGCTGGTGTATCGGTCGGTGGTGCGCAGGACCTCGGCCCGGATGGACACCAGCCGAGCCGAGGAATGGTCCTACCTTGTACGCGACCTGGACATCGACGGTGTCGCGACCCTGGAGGGACGGCTCACCGGTTTCGGGGCCGGGGCGAGCATGGATGGGACACCCGTTCCCGAGGAACACATGGGTGCCTGGCAAGCCGACGAGCAGGAGCGGTTGGCGTCTCCGGTCACCCTTCGCCTCGGCCTCGACGGGCACCTGGTGGCGTGCAGCGTCACGACCTTCTCGGACAGCCTGCCCCACCGGATGCTCGGGCTCCGAATCCCGCCCGTCCGGATCCTCCCCCACGACGAATGGCCGATCCCGGGCCTCGCCAACCCCTTCGCGGACCTGCTGCCGCCCGAAATGGAGGTAGACGTGGCGTGCACGGCGCGCCTGGTGGAGCTTCACCACCATGACGCCAGGATCGCGGCCGAGATCGAGACCACCGGTGCCCTTCGCGTACGGGGAGGCCCAGCGGTCCACCTCTCGGGGATGGCCTCCTGGGACGCGGAACGGGGGGTCCTCGCCCACCGGGAGCTGCAGGCCCGCCTCACCCCCTCCACTCCGGACCCCCTGCAGAACCCCGGTATCCTGAACATCGAGCTACACCTGGTCTGAGCGCACGGAGGCTCATGGACGCACCGCGCTACCCGGTCTGGCCCATGCCCGACTCCCCCCACGAAGAGGAGCGACTCTGGCTGGGGTGGCTCGTGCGCTTGCGGTGGGTCGCCGTCCTGGCCCAGGTGCTCACGGTATCGCTGGTGCTCCGGGTGCTGGACGGGCCGGAGGTGGTCCTGGCCGCGCTCGCGGTGGCGGCGGTGCTGGTGGCCGTGAACCTCTGGTCTCTTCGCACCCTGTACTCCGATCGCCCAGTGAGCCAGGCCACTCTCCTCTCCCAGCTCGGGCTCGACGTGCTGGCACTGACGGCGTTCCTCTTCCTGGCAGGCGGACCCACGAACCCCTTCACCAACCTGTACCTGGTTCACATCGCGATGGGCGCGGTGATGCTCCAACCCAGGTGGGCGGCCTTTCTCACCGTCCTGGTGCTGTCGTGCTACGGCGCGCTGTACCTCGGCCACCTCCCGGTGCACCTCGATCGGCACTCCCTGGGCACGCAGACCCTGATGAGCCTGGGGGACGTCCTCTCGCTCGCCATCGCCGCCCTTTCGGTGACCGGTTTCGTCATCGGCATTGCCAATACGCTGCGTTGGCGCTCCAAGCTGCTCCTGGAGGCCCGCGACCGGAGCGCACGCCACGACCGGCTGCGTTCCGTGGGGACCCTTGCGGCAGGGGCCGCCCACGAGCTCAACACCCCGCTGTCCACGATGGGCCTCCGCATTCGACGCCTCGCGCGGCGCCACCAGGACGCGGACACCGAAGCAGATCTGGCGGTGATCCGGGGGCAGCTCGACCGGTGCGAGGAGATCGTCCACCAACTCCTGATCAGCGCCGGGGACCCCGCCACCAGCTTGTTGGAGCGACGGTCGCTGGGAAAGCTGGTGTCCGAGACGGTGGCGAGGTGGTCCGAGGGTCATTCCACGGAGGTTCGCCTGCGTGACCTGTCGGAGGCGTTCGAAGTGGAGGTCCCGCGCGTCGCCTTCACCCACGCACTGGTCAACCTCCTCGACAACGCCCGCGAGGCCCAGCTCGAGGTGGACTCTCACGACGCCATCGAGGTCGACGTGCTGCGGGAGAAGGAGGGTGCCGAGGTGGTGGTGCGCGACCACGGGATCGGGCTGCCCCCCGACGCCGATCGCATGGGGGATCCGTTCTTCACCACCAAGATCGAGGGCACGGGCCTGGGGGTCTACGTCGCCCGGGCCGTGGCCGACGGCACGGGTGGCGAACTGCGGTATGTACGGGAGCAGGGTCGGGCGACCGCCGCACACTGGTGGTTTCCCGATGCGGACCGGAGATTGGCATGAGCCAGGCACGACAAGGCGCCGGGACCCTGCTCGTGGTGGATGACGACGACGCGTTCCGCGAGTCCATGATGCTCGAGTTCACCGACCGCGGCTACCAGGTGGTGTGCGCGCCCGACCACGACACTGCGCTCGGGCTCGCCGCGGTACACCGGCCGGGTTTCGCGGTCGTCGACTTGCGGCTCCGCGGGGAGCATGGCTTGGAGATCCTGTCGGACCTGGTGGAGCGCCTGCCCGGACTCCGCGCCGTGGTGCTCACCGGATACGGTTCCATCGCCACCGCAGTGGAGGCCATGAAGCTAGGGGCCCACCACTACCTCACCAAGCCCGTGGACCCCGACGCGATCGAGGCGGCCTTCCATCGAGAGAGGGGCGATCCGTCGGTCAAGGTGCCGGAGAACCCACCCTCCCTGGCGAAGCACGAGCGGGAATACATCGAGTACGTGCTGGCCGCCACCGGAGGAAACATCTCCGAGGCGGCGCGGCGTCTCGGGCTCCATCGCCAGAGCCTCCAACGGAAGCTCCGCAAATATCCGCCTCGCCAGTGAAGCGCGGCGCCAACTCCGCCCATTCTCAGGTAGGGTGGACCGCACCAGCGGAGGAGCAATGCGGCCCCTGATCATCCTCGGGCTGATCGCGTGCAGCCCAGCAATCGCGGCAGATGCCGACATCTTCCGACCCTCCGGCAGCTACGTCGACTTCACGGGCACCCTGCAAGGGGACTACCCGCTCGTGGGAAGGCCTGGTTTCTCCGTCGGCCTGATGAGCTGGATCGCCGAAGACCTGGTGGTGTTTGCCTACCCAGATGGCCAGGAGGAGCCGATCCTCAGCACCGTCTTCGCGACGAACGTGCACGGCGCCTGGACCTTCGGCAAACGGGTCCGCATCGAGGCCCACGTCCCGGTGTACCCGTACGCCGAGGCTCCCTTGGGCGGCTACGCCAAGGCCGGCATGGGCGACATCGAGTTGCGCGGGCTGATCTCCCTGGCAGACCTGACCGACTCCTTCGCAATCGCCGTGCTGCCGTTCGTCGCGGTGCCGACCGGGACAGAGGACGCACTGCTCGACCGGGGCTTCCACGGAGGCCTCTACGCAGTGCTCGGTGGGATGCTCGAACCCAGCACCGGATGGGTGCTCAACCTCGGCGTGGTCGGGGCTCCCGTGGACGAGTTGGAGACCATCACCATGGGAAGCAGCCTCGATGGCCTGATGGGCGTCTGGCACGAGCTGGATCGGGGCTTCCGGGTAGGCGGTGAAGTGAACTTCACGGTGGGACTGGCCCG
>JAFDJI010000032.1 GCA_019307545.1 Deltaproteobacteria bacterium
CGCCGCCTTCGCAGGGCGCGATTCGACGTGGAGGTACTGCGCTACACCGAGGACGGGCGCCCAACGCACGACGACAGCGGCACCCATTTCTTGTGGATGGCACGTCGACCGTGAGCGGCACTACTGCCGCGGGCTGTCGTCGGACGCTTTTGCAGGCTACGTTGCGGGAAGGAGATCCGATGGCCGACCTCATCACTGCGAGTCCCGAGATCATGCGTGGCAAGCCGGTTGTCTTCGGCACACGCATCACGGTGGAGTTCATCTTGGAACAACTTGGGCACGGTCACACGGTTGAGGAGCTCCTTGATGGGCATCCACGCTTGACTCGAGAAGGGGTCGAGGCAGCCATTCGCTATGCAATTGACGCTCTGCGCACCGAGCGGGTGGTCAAGGCGGCAGCCGGTTGATTCTCCTCGCGGACGAGAACATCCACCGCCAACTCGTTGTTCGCTTGGAGCAGGATGGACACGATGTGGTTCACATCGGCGACTTCGCTCCGAGCATCACCGACTCCCGCTTGAGGACTCGGTCCTAACGACCCCGAAGCCTGATGAGCTACGTAGCCGCCGTGCCTACCTCCCTCTCCGACCGCCTCGCCGCCAGCGAGTCCCCCGCCGATGCCGCCCTCGACATCTTCCTCGAGTGGGTCGACGACACCGGGATCGTCCCTTACCCCGCCCAGGAAGAAGCCGTGCTCGAGCTCTTCGAGGGGCACCACGTCCTGCTGAAGACGCCTACGGGCTCTGGCAAATCCCTCGTCGCTACCGCGCTGCACCTGCGCGCGATGTCTCTCGGCAAGCGTAGCGTCTACACCGCCCCCATCAAGGCACTCGTGAGCGAGAAGTTCCGCGCACTGTGCGACCTGTTCGGCGCCGATGACGTCGGCCTGATGACCGGGGACGGGTCCGTGAACCGGGACGCGCCCATCCTGTGCTGTACCGCGGAAATCCTCGCGAAGATCGCCCTGCGGCATGGCGAAGAGACGCCCTATGACGCCGTGATCATGGACGAGTTCCACTACTACGGGGACCGTGACCGTGGCATGGCCTGGCAACTGCCCCTGCTCACGATGCCCCACGCCCAGTTCCTGCTGCTCTCCGCGACCCTCGGCGATACCACGGCCATCGAGGCGGATCTCGTCGAGCGCACGGGTCACGAGGTGGCCGCCATCGACCGGGCCGAGCGACCCGTCCCGCTCACATTCGAATACAGCGAGATCCCCGCGGATCAAGCCCTGAACCAACTGGTACGCCACGGCAAGGGGCCGGTGTACGCAGTGCATTTCACCCAGCGAGCGGCCAGCGAACTGGCCCAGGCGCTCACCAGCACCACCTTCAGCACAGACGAGGAGAAAGCGCGCCTCAAGGAGGCGGTGAAGGGCTTCCGCTTCGACAGCCCCTTCGGCAACACGCTCCGCAAGTACGTGTTGCACGGCGTCGGACTACACCACGCCTGACTGCTGCCCAAGTACCGGATGCTGGTGGAAACGCTCGCTCAGCAGGGCTTGTTCGCGGTGATCTGCGGCACCGACACCTTGGGTGTGGGTATCAATGTGCCGATCCGAAGCGTGCTCTTCACCAAGCTGTGCAAGTACGACGGGGAGCAGGTCAGCCTGCTCAAGGTGCGGGACTTCCAGCAGATCTCCGGCCGTGCAGGGCGCAAGGGCTTCGACACCGAGGGCACCGTCGTGGTGCAGGCCCCGGACTGGGTCATCGACAACGCCCGCATGGGCGAAGCCATCGCCTCGGGTCGCAAGAAGCGCAGCAAGGTCGTCAGGAAGAAGGCGCCCACCCGCGGGTACAAACACTGGGACCGGACCCTCTTCGACCGAATGGTGAGGGGCCGAGCCGAGACCCTGAAAGGGCGGTTCAAGGTCGACCACGGTCTGGTGCTACAGCTGCTGCAGAAGGCCAGCGAAACCCTGGGTGATGCGATGGAGGAGCTGCGCGAGCTGATCGAGCGCTCCCACACCGGCCACCGCGCCACGGCCCGCCTGCTGGCCGAAGCCGAAGCACGCCTGCTAGAACTCATCGACGCCGGGGTGGTGCTGGACAAAGGAGAGGCCGCCTTGCCCCGCTACGAGATCAACAGCGGCGTTCAAGACGACTTCAGCTTGTACCACTCCCTGTCCCTGTTCCTTCTGCACGCCATCGACCTGCTCGACAAGAACGACACCGACTACGCCCTCGACCTGTTGTCGCTGGTGGAATCCATCCTCGAGCACCCGCGCGTCATCCTCCAGGCGCAGGTCCATCGGGAGAAGGGCCACAAGGTCGCCTCCCTGAAGGCCGAGGGTGTGCCCTACGAGGAGCGGATGGCGATGCTCGAGGACGTCACCTGGCCCAAGCCGCTCGGGGAGTGGACGTACGCCGTCTACGACGCGTACGCGGAGTCCAACCCGTGGCTTGCGACCGAGCCCATCCGCCCCAAGTGCATCGCTCGCGAGATCATCGAGGTACAGAACACCTTTGGCGCGTGGGTCAAGAGCCTCCAGTTGGAGCGAAGCGAGGGCGTCGTGCTCCGCTACCTCAGCCAGGTCTACTCGACGCTCTCGCACAACGTGCCGGAGTCCGCCCGAACCCCCGAAGTCGATGACGTCATTGGCTTCCTGCGCGCCCTCATTGCCCGCGTCGACGACAGCCTGGTCAAGACCTGGGAGGCCATGGTCACCTACGCCGACGACGAAGTCGTCGACCAACCTGTCGACATCTCCGCCGATCTGCGCAGCTTCCGCGCGCGCATCCGAAACGAGCTGTACGCCGTGGTGCGCGCCTTGTCCCAGGAGGACTGGGAGGAAGCCGCCGCCTCCACCTGGCATGGCGAAGAAGCGCTCTCGGCGAGCGACATCGAAGCGGCCATCGCGCCCTACATCGAGGAGCGCGGTCGGGTCTGGTTCGACGGGAGGCTCAAGCAGGGCTGGACCACACAGATTGTCGCGGCAGGTCCGCATCGTTGGCGGGTGAGCCAGGTGCTCGTGGACGACGAGACCGACAGTGAGGACGATGATGCAGGCGAGGCCTGGTCCCTCGAAGGTGTCGTCGACCTCAGCGAGGACACCGACCCGAGCGGCCCCATCGTGCGCTTGACGAGGATTGGGGTGTAGCGGAGCGGCGCGTCCTGCTACGGAACGGGAACCCCCTCGGGCTAGAACCACCGCAGGCGAGGATCCAACCGACGGTGGCGCCAAACGCGATCTTTCTGGCATCGAGTCCCATGGGCGTCCTCCGGTGGGAATGGTACATGGGCGCATGCCGAATACAGAGACCTTCGAGCTGATCGTGCCCGGGACCCCCGATGAGGTGTCCGGAACGGCGGCGCTGCCAGCGTGGATGACCTGGTACATGCGTTTCGCCTACCTGGCGTTCGCTGTGGTGGGGGTGGCGTTCGGGATCAATGGCGCGATTGCGGGCTGGCCGTTGTCGCAGATCCTCGTCGCCTCGCTCCCGTTGTTGTTGGTCGGGTTGGTGTTGGGGGGCTTCGGGATCGGGCTCCACGTGAGCCACGCCGACAAGCAGGTACCCGCGCTGGTCGACACCCTGTCGGCCACCGTGTTGGGGTCGTCCGAGGTCGTCGCCAGAGAGGCGAGGCTGAAGCGGGAGCCCGTCGAAGAGCGCGGCGAAGCGCAGGCGCGGCCGATCCCGGAGAAGGAGTCCTAGGGCGTGGCCCTCGGGGACGGGGCGGATGCGGCCCCCGTGCACTTCGAAGTAGGACCGATCCGGCCGCCGAACGAGGCGAACAGCCTGCTCGTTCGCGTCACCCGCAACTGTCCGCACAACCACTGCACCTTCTGCCCGGTCTACAAGGGAAGGCCCTTCAGCGAGCGGGCCCCCGAGGAGGTGGAGGCGGACATCCAGGCGATGGCCGGGGCCGCTGAGCGCATTCGAAAGCGCATCGAGATCTGCGGCGTGCTGAACGACGCCGTCGTACAACAGACCCTCGCGGAGGAGCCCTGCGAAGGGGCTATCCAGGTGCTCCGGTTCGTCGCCACCGGGGAGCGGACGGCGTTTCTGCAGGACGCCAACAGCCTGGTGATGTCCGTGGACGACCTGGAGCGGGTGCTGAAGACCTTGCGCGCCGCCTTTCCCTCGCTCGAGCGGGTCACCACCTACGCCAGGTCCAAGACGGTGGCCGCGTCGGGCACCGACGAGTTGGAACGACTCTGCCGGGCCGGGCTCGACCGGGTGCACATCGGCATGGAGTCAGGGGCCGACCGGGTGCTGAAGCGCGCCGCGAAGGGCGTCACCGCCACTGAGCACATCGAGGCCGGGTGCGCAGTGAAGGCCGCGGGTCTGGAGCTTTCCGAGTACGTGATGCCCGGTTTGGGGGGCCGGGACCTCTCGGAGGCGCATGCGGAGGAGACCGCACGAGCACTCTGTGCGATCGATCCCCACTTCATCCGCCTCCGTACCCTGGCCATTGCGTCCGGCACCCCCCTGGACAAGCTCCACAAGTCCGGGCGGTTCGAGCCACTCGACGACGTCGGGGTGGCGCGGGAGATCCGCGCGCTGCTGGTGGGGCTGGAGGGGTGCACGGGGACGCTGCGCTCCGACCATGTCCTCAACCTGCTGGAGGAGGTCTCCGGCAAGCTGCCCGAGGCCCTTCCCGCCCTGATCGCGGTGGTGGATCGCTTCCTGGGGATGGACGCCGAGGAGCGCGACCTGTTCGTGGTCGCCCGGCGGCTCGGGATCGTTCGTTGCCTCGACGACCTGGAGGCGCCTGGGGTCCGGGAGCAGGCGTCCACCGTCCTCCGCCACCTGCGCGAGCGCTACCCCGGGCCGCTGGACGTCGCTATTCGCGCGCTGATGTCGCGGTTCGTGTGAGGGTCGGCGTCAGGGGCCGCAGCCGAGGTCTTGGATGCGGTACACGGCATGATCGAGCCGGATCTGGATCACCTCGGCCAGCTGGTTGCCTGGGTCGTTGAAGATCGTCTGCAAACGCTGATCGGCATGGTCGATCTGGACATTGCCCCGGCTGGGAAGGGTCTCGCGGATCGCGTTGAGATCCATGGTCAGCGCGTGTCCGGGGTCGCGCGAGGCCTGGATCCGCATCGGCAGCATCTGGCGGTGGCGCTCCCGAAACCACGTGGAATCGGGGTGTCCACTACGAGCCGCCACCTCGTGTTCGAACCAGGTTGCGGTCATGCGAACACGAGTGCGCCCCTCGTCCGCGATGGCGGTGGCCTCGATGTCTTCCTTGGTGCCGCGCGCAAGGGTCTCCTCGCGGTGGGTGACCATGAGGTCCGCCTGGCGCTCCTCCGGCCCGGCTGGGTGGGTGGAGAGTGCATCCAGCACCACGAAGACACGCTCCTCGCGATGGACGTCTTCGACGGCCGCGTGGAGGATCATGGTCCGCGCGCGTGGCTGTGGCGCTCCCTTTCGGTCGCGGACCAGGCGGTGGTCCCGGAAGCCGGCGATCAGGCTGGGATCCTCACCGACGACGAATCGCCCGGGGCACCCCTTCGCTTCGGACAGGTCGGCGACGAGGCCGGACAGGACCTCGCGGGCCTCGGGTCCGGGGGACCACCAGAACAGCGTCTCCTCCAGGTAGCCCGCCTGGTGGAGCTCGCCGTGCGGATGGGCGTGAGCTACGCCGCACAGGAGCAGGAGCAGGAACGCGCGCATGTGACCTCCCGCCGCGAGCCTATCGGATGCGGCTGCGGGCGCGAAGGTCGGGTTTCCTCGCTGTGGACTCAGCCCCCGGTGACCCGGATGTGCGTGGGTTCACCCTCGACCTTCCCCGCGTACCCGCGGACCGAGAAGGGGTGCTTGTCGGTGGCCGCGGGGCCGCCGGGACCGTCCATGCTGGGCATGGCGGGCATGTCGGGCATGGCGACGGTCGCGCCCCAGATGCCTTCCACCCAGATCACGCACGCCTGCCCAGCGGGGCAGTCCCCGCGGATCTTGTCTGCCAGGGAGACGCCCATGGCGGTGTCGTCGAGCTTCAGGAGCAGTGCATCGGCGCCGGGCGGTTCGGGGAGCACCCCGACGTGGCCGCTAGCCAGGCCGAGCGGCGAGGGGGTCACCACCACGGGGAGTTGGACGAGCTTGCCTGCGCCATCGCCCTCGAACCAGGCGACCAGGTCGGCGCTGGGGGACAGGGCGGGACCATCGACGAACTGGGTCTCCGACATCACGACGGGCTCCGGGGTTGGGGTCTCGGGTTCGGGGGCATTCGCGCGGCCATTGCACGCAACGAGCAGCGCGAGAAGGAGTATTCGGGAGGCCATGGTACGGACCCCGGCCTAGCCGATGCCGAGGATACGGCGGAGCCAGGCGAGGAACCCGCTGCCCGCCGGGTCCTGCTGCTCGGACGGCTCCTCCTTCGCCGGCTCCTCCTTCTCGGGCTCGGGTGCCGGCTTCTCCGGTTCCTTGGCGTGGTAGTCGTACTTGTCGCTCGCGGCATCGGCGTGCTGCCAGATCCAGGGCTTGTCGCCCGAAGTGCCCTTCTTGATCTCTTCCTGGGTCTTCTTGTCGTCCCACTTGTGGGCGATGTACGCCTTGCCCTTCGCCGAGAGGCTCAACCCCTTGGCGATGGTGGCCTTCACGTCTTCGTCCGAGCTGGAGACGGTGTTGCGGACGTTGAGCTTCTTGCGGTCGGAGGTGTGGGCGAAGTGGTCCTCCCACAGGCAGGCGGTGGCCTTGGTGGGCCAGGGGTCGCTCACCACCAGCTCGCTGTCCTCCTCGGCCCCTTCCGAGAGGTTGCCCAGGATGACGAACGCGTGGTCGAGCCCTTCCTTGTCGCAGCGGTTGACGGTGTCCTTCTTGGTGTTGTTCATGCAGTAGTTGAAGGCGATCATCGCATGTTCGCCGCAGTTGCCGCCCCCGGCGAGGTCGGCCTTCGCGGCGGTCATGGCGTCGGGGTATTGCCGGGCGAGGGGAAGGACGGCGGAATCGATGTGCCAGCACTCCGGGTCGCGCATGGCAGCCATGCGGAAGTAGGAGTTGAAGTTGGTCGCCTCGAGGGCCTCGGCCTGGTTGCCGGCGCCATTCTCGATCACACCCTTGGTGTGGTCGATGCCTGCCTGGGCCACCCCCAGGCGGGCCATGGCCTCCGGGCTGACCTCTTTCTTCGGGTTCTCGCGCATCTGCACGCCTGGCGAGCCACCCATGCTCTGTCCGAGGCTCGCTCCGGGACTCGCCATGTGGGCGAGCATCGGTGCGGCGCTCTGGCCGGAGGCGACGCGTTGGGCCACCGAGTCGGCGTGCTTCTCGTGCCTGTCGCCGGATTTGCCGAGGCCACCGGAAGGGCCCTTTCCCTGGCCCTGGAGGAGGGCGTGGGTCATCTCGTGCGCCGCGGTGAACAGGTCGGCCGGGCCGTCGAAGGCGACATCCTTGCCCCGGGTGACCGCCGTCGCGCCGAGAGCGGCCGTGGCGTCCTTCGCCTTGGAGCCCTTGTGCGCGCGCGCGCCGCTGACGTCGAAGTCGGGGCCGAAGGACTTCTGGATCTTGTCCAGGTAGGGGAACTCACTGCCGCTGCCAGCCATCCCCTTCGACGCGATCTTGTCGGCCGTGGCGGCGTTGCCGATTCCGCCCTTCTTGGTCTTCTTGCTCTTGCTCTTACCCTTGGAGGAGCCCTCGCCCCCCTCTGACGGACGGCGCCGCACCCTGGACTTCATATGACCTCCTACATCGCTTGTGAGGATTCCCGCGATACCTGTGACGGCATCCTAGCCCATGGCGGAGGCGATCGCAGCCCAGAAGAGTCTTTGGTCTCCAAAGCCGCGCTACTGCCGCGATGTCGGGCTATGCCCTTGCATCCGGAGGAGAGAACCATGGACACGGCCCGCGCGCCTCGCAGCCGCATCTACGATGGAGGGTTCTACGCCCGGGTCATGGACCCGTTCATGGTGGGGCTGCACGGGTATGTCGCCGACCACGTCGAGCCCGGAATGACGGTGGTCGACGCCGGGTGCGGGACCGGGAGCCTGGTGTTTCGCCTCGCCCCCACGGCCAAGGAGGTCCTCGGGGTCGACCTGTCCCCGGCGATGGTCGAGTACGCCCAGCAACGCCTCGAGTCGACCGAGGTCGACAACGTGTCCTTCGCCCTCGGTGACCTGAGCACCGCGCTGGCCGACCGCCCAGACGACAGCTTCGACCTCGCGACCTTGCTCATGGTGCTCCACGAGATGCCCAACGACGCCCGGGTTCCGGTGCTCACCGAGCTGGCCCGGGTGGCCCGGGAGGTGATGGTCGTCGACTTCCGGGTGCCCATGCCCTGGAGCTTCACCGGACTCCGCAACCGGTTCATCGAGCTGACCGCTGGCCTCGAGCACTTCAATGCCTTCCGCGACTTCACCCGCCGCGGCGGCACCGCCGCGATCGCCGCGACGGCCGAGCTACCCTGCGAGCACGTGCGCTTCCTCGACGCGGGCACACTCGAAATCCACCGAATCAAACACGCGGAATAGACCCGAAGCCGGGCGCAGGCGGAGGGACTCCAACCCAGCGCGGCGCTTCGAGGCAAGGGCCCCCCACATCGCGCAGCGATGTGAGGGGAATGCCGTAGGCGACGCGACGGGTGGAGCCCCTCCGCCGACGAGCCAGGCTTCGCGCTATTCCTTGATGCCTGCCACGTCTTCGAGCATCGCGGTGGTCAGGGACTTGGGCCGCTCGAGCGGGTAGCCGAGCGCGCGGTCCCACACGAGGTTGGCGAGCACGCCGAGGCCACGGCCGACGCCGAAGAGCACGGTGTAGAAGTCGTAGTCGGTGACGCCGTAGTACCACTGGCACACGCCGGACTGTGCGTCGACGTTCGGCCAGGGGTTCTTCGCCTTGCCCTGCTCGCGGAGGATGTCCGGCACGACGTTGAACAGGCTGTTCACGTACTCGAAGATCGGGTCGTTCGGCAGGTTCTTGATGCAGAAGTTGCGCTGCTCCATGTACCGCGGGTCGGTCTTGCGGAGCACCGCGTGCCCGAAGCCGGGGATGACCTGGCCGGAGTTGAGCGTATCCCACACGAACTTTTTCATCTCGTCGTCAGTCGGCACCTCGCCGCCCATCTTGTCCATCACGCCCTGGATCCAGCGCAGGACCTCCTGGTTGGCGAGGCCGTGCAGCGGGCCCGCGAGGGCGTCGAGGGCCGCGGAGTAGGCGTAGTAGGCGTCGGACAGGGTGGAGGCCACCAAGTGGCCGGTGTGGGCGCTGGCGTTTCCGCTCTCGTGGTCGGAGTGGAGGATGAAATAGAGCCGCATCAGGTCGTCGTAGGGCTCTGCCACGCCCATCATGTAGGCGAAGTTGCCACCCATATCGAGGGTGGGATGGGGCTCGATGATGGTGTCGGCCTTGTACTTCATGCGGTAGATGTAGGCAGCGATGACGGGCATGCGCGCCCAGAGGTTCATCGCGTCCTCGTACATGGGCTTCCACATTTCCATCTTGGAGATGCCCTTCTCGTAGGCCGCCTTGAACTCGCTCTCGCGCTGCATGATCAGCACGGCGGTGGCGAACATCGTCATCGGGTGGGTGTCGCGCGGCATGGCGCGCATCACGTCGATCACGTACTGCGGGACGGCGCGGCGGACCTTGAACTCCTCGACCAGCTCCAGCGTCTCTTCCTCGGTCGGGAAGTCGCCGGTGAGCAGCAGGAAGATGTGCCCTTCGACGTAGGGGTATTCCTTGCCCGCCGGCTTCGGCAGGGCTTCCAGGGTCTCGGGGATGGTATGGCCGCGGAACCGGATCCCCTCGTGGGGATCGAGGTACGAAATGTCGGTCACCAGGGACCGCACAGAGCGCATACCACCGATTGCCTGGGCGATTGTGACTTCACCGCACTTGACGCTTCCGTATTCCTTGATGAGTCGGACCGTTCTGGGACGATGGGCTTCGATCTTTCCAGCAAGCCTATCCATCAGACTGGACATTTGTGCTCCCCTGACCGTGTTTGCAATTGTTCTCACTCTTCGTTTGGTCCGATCCCGTCCAACGAGCCGCAAAGTTACCTGTGGCGCGTATTTGGGGCCGTAGATCGGTCGGTCTCCTATGTCGGGATCCGAGGGCCGTCAATAGGGGGGATCACTCCTCGCCGAGGTCCCTCACGAGGCCCGCGACGTGCCGCGCGACCCGGAAGCCCAGCCGGTAGAAGTAGGCGGGTCGGAAGAACCCGGTGGTCAGGTGGCGGATCCCCTGGTCGCGGAGACGGTCGAAGAGCTCTCCCATCAGGCCCTGGCTGATGCCCCTGCGCCGGAAGTGGTGTGAGACCACCAGCTTGTCCATGTGGGCGGTTTGCTCGCCGACATGCTGGAAAAAGAGCCCGCCGATCAGGTGACCCCGCTCGGAGATTGCCACCAGGAACCGATGCTCCGGCCGGAAATCGACCCTCAGCTTCTCCACCGCGAAGAGGTGATGCAGGCGGGAGATCTCTCGCGGGCTCGAGGGGGCCCGTACCCAGAAGGGGTCCCCGAAGCGGTCCTCGAGTTGCACCACCAGGTCTGCCCCGGTGCTCCCATCGACCGCCATGTCCTGTAGGGTCGCCTGGTCGGTGGGGCGGAGGTGGGGGTAGCCGATGCGGGCCAGGAAGAAGGCCTCCCGGTCGCTGATCGGGTGGGTGTCCTGGATGGCAGAGAACATGGCGACGGCCTCCTCGATGGAGATGCCGTCCGTCCGCTGGCGGCGGGCCACCCGGCGAAGGGCTCCGATGAGGTCGGGGTCCGAGTCCCGAAAGACCGTCTCCAGGAAGAAGCGGGTGCGGGTGCCCGGGTGGGCGGCTTCCACCGCCTTGAGGCCATAGGTGTCGGAGAGCTCGGCGAGGGTCCGGGCCTGTGCGGCGAGGTCCGGGTCCCGGGCGAGATCCAGCCAGCGGCGGAAGCGCCGCACCGCGAAGTAGAGTCGCCGGCTCATGAATCCATGGTCGGCGATGTGTGTCAGGAACGCGTCGAGTCGCTCGGGGACTGGTGTCATCTCGCGCCGGGCCTGTTCGAGGAGCGCCCTTCCTTCCTGTTCACCCGCAGCCTCGACGATGCCGGCGAAGACGAAGTCCCAGGCGTCCGCCCGGCGCAGGAACGGATGCCGCGCCTCGGTGGCGGCGACGAAGCGGTCGTGGAATCGCTGGAGGTATTCGGCCAAGGAAGAGAACGGCCTTCGGGACGCCACCGAGACCAGGCGCGTCCCCAACTGGTAGTCGTGGGGTGGAACCACGATGTCCCTGGGGTCGGGATCTGGGAGTTGGAGCGCGAATCCGGTGCGTTGGAGGAGCGCCATGTAGGTCTCGGCCGCCGACCAGATGAACAGGGGCCACTGCCCCTCCAACGCCTCCCGGGACTGGGGATCCTCACGCCGCGCGCACCGCTCCAGGTACCGGGCGACGGTCTCTCCAGACACGTACTCCTCGCTCCACAGGTTCAACTCCGGCCACCAGCCGCCGAAGTCCTCCACCAGCCGCGCGCCACCACGACCCCACCCTGCCAGCACCAGGCTGTCGACCTCGTCTTGGATCTGCTCCGCCCCCAGAGATTCGGTCAGGTTGAGCGCCACGTCGTACGCACCCATGTGCCGCGTTTGCACCGAGACCCGGTAGACCCGCTTGCCGTGGCCGATCCCGAGCAGGCTGACCCAGATCCCGCCCAGCGGGATGTCGTGGAGGTCGATCATCCGGCCCCCCGAGAACAGGAACACCGCCTCCCGCACCACGGCGGTGTGCTCGACGGCGTGGTGCAGCCGCTCCTGGTCCGCGGGGTCGATGTCGTCCTCGAGGCCGATCACGTCGGGCCAGCGGTACTCGCGCCCGGTATCCACGTCCATCGCCACCGGCTTGTTGTCTCCGAGGTAGCGGCGCAGGTCGGTTCGGAGGGTCGCGCGGGCGTCGGTAGCCAGGCGGCGGACCTCCGGCAGCGGACTCCGGACCTGGAGCTCGACGACCTCCTGGCGGATGCGGCGGTATGCGGAGGGGTGGCGCCTGCAGAAATGGACCAGCAGCTGAAGGAGTGGGGGGATCAGCGACATCGCTTCGTCTGCCACCGCGACGTCCAGCGTCCACGCGATGGCGGCGAGGTGGTGCTCGGAGTGGCCCACCTCGGCCAATCGGGGGATCAGTGCCTCGTGGAGGAGCGGGGCATCCAGGTCGGCGTCGGCATCCACGTAGGTGGCCAGCAGCTGCTCGAGGTACGCCTGGTGCGGGATCGCGAAGCCCGCCACCAGCATCTCGCGTCGCGTTTCCACCCGGCGGGTGAGCGTCGGGCGTCGGAGCAGTGATTGGACCAGCGCCCCTGTTCCGGAGGTGGGGACCACGACGTCGGCCGTGTCGGGGAGCAGGGTCTGGAGGTGTGCCAGTGCCGCCGCGGGATCGTTCGGATCCGTCGAGCGCAGGTGCAGCACCGCCAGGTGGAGCCCTTCCAGGGCGCGCTCTCTGCCCCCGTAGAGGGCCTTGAAGCGCGCGCGATCCTCGGTGGCCGGCTCGGCATCCCCCAGGGTGTGGCGGAAGCGGAGGGGCTCGCCGAGGAGGTCCCCCCGCTGCCAGGTGGTGATCTCCGGTCCGGCGAAGGTCACCAGGGCGGTGTTGCCCAGCCAGACCAACGGGCTCCTCAGGACGACACCGAGGTCCAGGGGCCCGTCGGGGATCTCATAGAGGTAGTCGCCTACCACGACCAGACCGGGTGCCCGGCGCGCCATCGGCAGCACCCGGTCGAGCTTGGGGATTCGCAGTCCGTCGGGCGCGGCGACCACGTCGTCGCCCAGGCACCCGTGCTCGCGCAGGAACCAGGTCGGAACCCGTATTTCGATGCCATCCCAGTCCACCGCGGTGTACTCGCGGACGTACATCTGCTCGATGAGATCGGTGAAGTTGCGCTCGATGACCCGGCGCTTGAAGCTCAGCTTTGGGGTCAACTCCCCGTGATCAGCGGAAAACGGCCTCTCGGTGATCCGGAAGTCGACGATGCGTTCGTATCGCGCGAGGAACGCGTTGACGCCCACTACCAGCGAGGAGAAGACGGCGCGGACCTCCTCGTCGTCCACGCGCTGGGGCAGGCCGGGTAGCTCCTCCCAGTTCGGGTGAACCAGCAGGGTGTTGTAGCGGCGGTGGTCGCCGACCAGGAAGGCCTGGTCGACAGCCTCGAGGTCGCCGAAGAGCTTCTCGATGCGCTGGGGCGCGATGGTCTCGCCGCGGGTGTTCTTGTAGATGGCCTTCTTCCGATCGACGATCTGGAGAAACCCGTCGGCGTCGGCCCGCATGAGGTCGCCGGTGTGGAGCCACCCGTCGATCACGGCCGGGTTCGCGCCCGTCTCGCCCAGGACGCGGGTCGTGATGTACGGTCCGCGCACGAGCAACTCTCCGTCCTCGGCCAGCCTGCACGCCACCCCCGGTAGGGGCAGCCCGAGCGATTCCTCCCGGTATCGCCCCGGAGGCGTCATGGTGATGCCGCCGGTGGCCTCGGTCATCCCGAAGCCGCTCATGAGTTCAACGCCGTAGCGCTGGAAGAAACGGAAGATCTCCGGAGAGAGCCACCCGGCGGCCGACAAACCCCACTTCAACGCGCCGCCGGTGATCTCCTCCACCGCTCGGCGGACCGTCTCGTCGTCGTCGGTCTCCACCTCCACCGTCTCGGCGATCCGCCCGTAGAGTTGCTTCCACTTCTCCGGGACGCTGATGAACAGGGTGGGTCGGACCCGGACCATGGACGCGGCGATGGTGGTGATCCCCGGGTTCTCGAGGAACACGTACTCGGCACCCCAGAACACCGCTCCGGTCATCTCCAGCCACC
>JAFDJI010000346.1 GCA_019307545.1 Deltaproteobacteria bacterium
GGCGCCGCGGTCCTGCTGGCCTTCATCCCGTATTGGGGCTTCCTGACCGCCCGCGAGAAGGACTAGGCGGGGCCTTGGACGGGAACGGCCAGAAGCTCCAGGCACGAGCCAGGGACAGGCTGGGTCCAGTCGTCTTCGACGAGGTGCCGTGCGTGTGTGCCGTCATCGACAGCACACACCGCCTGGTCACCCTCAACCGCGCCTTCGGCCGCCTCTTTGGTGAACGCCTTGGTGAGCGCTGCTACGGCGTCATCAAGGGTCGCGACACGCCTTGCCCCGAGTGTGTCGCCGGCCTCGCGCTCGCCGAGGGGGCGGTCCACGAATCCGACGAGCAGGGGCGCAGCCGCAACGGGGACACCGTCTCCTACAGCGTTCGGGCCGTGCCACTCCCCGCAAGGGAAGGGGACCCGGACCTGGTCGTCCTGCTGTGCACCGACACCACCACGCTCCGCGATTTGAAGGCAGAGCTTTCCGAGGCCGAGCGGCTCGCCGAGGTGGGCCTGACCACCGCGCTGTTGGCCCACACGATCAAGAACCTGGTGACCGGCCTGGAAGGCGGTATCTACGTGGTGGACGTCGGCATCTCCAAGAAGGACATGGAGAAGGTGGTCATGGGCTGGGAGATGGTCCGGGGCTACGTCGACCAGGTCTCCACCCTGGTGAAGAACCTGCTCCAACTCCTCCGTGAGGAGGGCCGGCCCCCCGAGGCCGTCGATCCGGCGGACCTGGTCCGCGACGCGGTGCGGGCCTTCGAGGGCAAGGCTGCGAAGGCCGGAATCCGCCTCGAGATCGATGTGGAAGAGGGTCTGCCGAGCCTGTGCGTCGACCGCGCGGCACTCCACGACTGCCTCGGGAACCTGGTCGCCAATGCCATCGATGCGTGCACCTGGGACCCGGACATCGACAAGGAGCACCGGGTCACGGTGGGGGTCCACGAGGTCTCCGACGCCCGGCTCGCGATCGAGGTGCGCGACAACGGGACGGGCATCGCAGAGGAGAACCGGAGCAAGATCCTGACCCGGATGTTCAGCACCAAGGGCATGCGGGGTACGGGCCTCGGACTGCTGCTGACCCGCAAGGCCGTCGAGCGCGGCGGTGGCAAGATCGAATTCGAGTCAACCGAGGGGCGAGGCACCCTCTTCCGGATCGAGCTTCCCATCATCGGCGAGCGCGAAATAGACCCACCCCCACAGGAGGGAGTCCCATGAGCAAGAAGATCCTGGTCATCGACGACGAGGCTGACATCCGGACCTACCTCTCCAGGCTGCTGCAGAAGTACGGGTACGAGACCATCACCGCGGAGGACGGCTTCCTGGGGCTGGAGGCCGCGCGTGAGCACCAGCCCGATCTCGTCATCCTCGACCTGATGATGCCCAGGCAGTCGGGCACCGACTTCTACCGCAAGCTCGCCTCCGACAAGACCCTGGCGGACATCCCCATCATCGTGGTGAGCGGCCTTGCCGGGCGCCACCTCGCCGTCAAGAAACCGGAGGCCGTCTTCGACAAGCCCATCGTACCCGCCGAATTCCTCGCCGCCGTGCGCACTGCGCTAGGGGAAGAGGACTGAAGAGGACGGGTGGAGATGATCAACCGCCGATCGGCACGCGCACTCGTCACCGGTGCGATTGCGGTGGTCGGCTTGGTGGTAGCACTCCCGCGGATGACCGGCTGCTTGGTGAAGGAGTACTGCTTCGACAACCAGGACTGTCCGGGCAACGAGCTATGCGATCCGGCGACCGGCACCTGCCACCTGGAGTGTGTGTCCGACGACGAATGCGGTGGGATCGGCTTCACCTGTGAGGAGAACGTCTGCGAGTTCACCGGCGGAGAGGGTGAACTGACCTGTCCCGACGGCATGGTCCCGATCCTCGCCGTCTTCTGCATCGACGTGTGGGAGGCTTCCCGACCCGACGCCACTTTGGACTCGGCTGGCACGAACGGCGCATGGGCTACCAGTCGTCGTGGGGTCATCCCCTGGTACGACAGAGACCCCGAGGTGGGCATGAACCAGGCCATCGCGTCCGCGGCCTGCGAGGCGGCCAACAAGCGCCTGTGTTCCGCCCAGGAGTGGCGAGCGGTATGCCGTGGGTCCGACGACCTGGATTACTGCTATGGCGACGACTACGACGCGCTCGCCTGCAACGGGATCGACACCTATTGCACCTGCGACGGCGAAGACCCCTACCCCCACTGCTACCTGGAATGTGGCGCCGACTTCCACGTGATGCCCACCGGCTCGTTCCCGCGTTGCACCAATGGCTTCGGCGTCTGGGACATCAATGGGAATGTATGGGAGATCGTGGCCGCGGACGACGGGTTCGACCACTACCGGGGCGGCGCCTACAACTGCACGGACTCCGAGCAACTCCACCACTGCGACTATGACGCAACCTGGAACCCTAGCGCCAAGGGGTTCCGGTGCTGCGCCGATGGAATCCTGACGCCATGAGCCTCGCCTTGCTCACCCTGCTCGTCGCGGTGGCGTGGGGGTCGGATTGCGGGGAGCCCTGTGGGGAGGACGAGGACTGTGCCCGGGAACAGGCCGCGTGTCTCGGTGAGGCGGGTGAGCACCGCCAGGCGATTCAGACGCTCAAGACCGCCTACGCCGCCCACCCCGACCAAGCCGACCTGGTGCACCGAATGGCGTCGGCCTACCTGGCCGAGGGGAACGTGATGTGGGCCACGCGCCGCCTGCTCGAGCACGTGGACGCCCATCCCGAGGACCTGGAGACCGCCACCTGGGCGGCGTGGGTGCTGATCGAGGACGGCGACCTGGCGCGGGCGTCACAGGTCCTCCCCACGGAGACCGACCCAGCCGCAGGCCCCCTTCAGGCGCGCGCCACCCTGATGCGGGCCGCGGTGCACCACCTCCGTGGGGAGTCGGATGTGGCGGCCGACCTGCTGGCGAGCGTGAAACGGGGCACCCCGACCCTGTACCCCGAGGACCTCGTCCTGCAGCGGAGCCTGCGCTCCCAGGTGCTCGGCGACCCGGGCTACCCGTGGTCGGCGCGCCTGTGGCTCACCGCTGGCTACTCCAGCAACGCCACCGAGACCTCGCCCCAGTCCGAGGGGGGCGAGGGCAGCCAGGGGTCGGCGATCATCGCACTCGATGTGGTGGTGCGGCACGAACCGTGGACCTCCCGGTGGGCGCGCCCCCACACCGAGGCGCGATTCAAGACCCAGGTCCCCACCTCGGCGTCGAACTTTGCCTACGCCGACATCGCGGTCCGCGCCGGCGCCGAGTTGGGAGGCACCGAAGGAGTGCGCGCGCGGTTGCTCTACAGCTTCGAGCTCCTCGGCGACAACACCGGAGACGCCTACACCACCGCACCCCGCCTGTTCATGGAAGCGCACCGCGGTGAGGTGGAGGTCGACCTGCTCCCCGAGGTGCAGCTCTTCGGCGGCGGGGGTCGCCGGTTGTATCGCCGCCTCGACCGCACCCGGTCCGAGCTCGACGGTGGGGTGGCCCTGGTGAAGGGCTGGCCGGGCGGGTGGAACCTCACCGGCATCGTTGCCGGTCGCTGGCAGTGGGCCCGCCACTCGGACTGGAACGTGGTCGGTGGCACCGCCCTGGTGCGCACCGCCTTTCCCCTGCCCGCTGGCGCGATGTTCAAGGCCCGGGTCATGGTCTTGCGGGACGTCTACCCGGACCACGCGCTCTCCCGCAGCGATTGGACCTTCCGATCCCAGGCTGGCCCCTGGAGCCCGTCCCTGGGCGGGTGGCGCTTGGGGCTGACCTACGGCGTCAACAACCGGTGGACCTCCGGTGACTGGGGACCTTCCGCCGACCCCTACAGCTACACCCGGCCCGATCACCGCGTCCTGATCGAGGTCCGCCGCCAGGACGCCTGGGACGGTGGGAGTGCATGGGTGGCCGAGGTCCCGAACCACCAATTGCCACCCCCCTACGAACTAACCGCGGAGGTCGACACCGGTCTGGATCGGGTACAGGACCTGCTCCGTCAGGAGGACAGCGCCAGGAGGGGGTCGTCGTGCGTAGACTGAGCACATGTTGAGCCCGATTCTGACGTTCTCGCTCGGCGCTGCCTGCGGTGCAGGGGTGTTGGCGGCCGGTCTTCTGCTGCAGCGCCGTCGTCGGGGCAGCGACCAGCCCTTGGGACGATACCGCGACGTCATCCCGTGCTACCTGTCGGTGCAGGGCCACGATCTGCGCATCCAGGAGGTCAACGAACTCTTCATCCGCGACTTCGGCGACCGCATCGGTGAGAAATGCTTCGCCGCCTACAAGGGTCGGACGTCGCCATGTCTCAACTGTCCGGTGCTGCTGACGCTGGAGGACGGGAAGGTCCATACTGGCGAGGAGGTGGTGATCACCAAGGACGGCCAGGTCGCCCACGTGGTCGTTACCTCGGCCCCGATCCGTGACCCGGTAGGCAAGCTCGTCGGGTCGGTCGAGATGTCGACCAACGTCACGGAGCTGAGGGCCCTTCGGGAGGAGTTGGACAAGAGCCGGAGCGAGCTGGAGAACCTCTTCGACATCGTTCCCTGCTACATCACGGTCCAGGATCGGAACTACCAGATCATCCAGTCGAACCAGGCCTTCCGGAGAGACTTCGGTGACCGCAAGCAGTCGCACTGCTTCGCCGCCTACAAGGGGCGGGAGAGCCGATGCGCCGAGTGTCCCGTCGAGAAGACCTTCGCCGATGGCGAGGTGCACAGCGGCGAAGAGGTCGTCGTGACCCGCGATGGTCGAGAGGCCGAGGTCATCATCTACTCCATGCCAATCCACGACGAAAAGGGCGAGATCAGTGCGGTCATGGAGGTTTCGACCAACATCACCGAGGTGAAGAGGCTGCAGCGACAACTTGTGATGATGGGCCTCGCCGTCGCCGGGATGGCACATCGGACCAAGAACATCATCATGGGGCTCGAGGGTGGGATCTTCGTCGTCAACGATGGGTTGGAGACGGACGACCGCGATGCGATGGAGGAAGGCTGGAGGATGGTCGAGAGGAACGTGGGCAAGGT
>JAFDJI010000347.1 GCA_019307545.1 Deltaproteobacteria bacterium
CGCCGGGATCGCCCGCGGCGGGAGCATCGCCCTTCGCACAGCCCTTGCCGTTTTCGTCTGGAATATCCGGGATCTCCTGGTGGTTGGTCGCGCCGGGGGAGGGGCTGATGTCCACGAACCAGTCGGCGGGTTCGTCGTTGTCCACCCCGTCCTCGATCCGGGCCAGGGCGCGGTTGCCGCCGGGGTTGGGGGCCGGAGAGCCGATCTCCCCGGACTCGTCGAGCATCTCGTCGTCGTTGTTGCTGCCGTAGATGACCGTGTCCACCAAGGCGCCTTCGCAGTCCAGCAGGCTCAGCGCATCACCGCTCGACCCATTGCCGATGGAGAACTCCGCGGTGTAGTCGGCCTCCTCCACGTTGGCGCGTCCGATCACGAAGAAACCGCCTGCGGTGATGGTGGAGTCTGGGGGAACGATCACGTCGACCGCGGTGTCGTCCGGCTTGCCGGCGGCGACGACCTGCCATCCGTCGATCTGAATGTCTGCGGAGCCCGCGTTGTAGAACTCCACCCACTCAGTCATCATCTCGTCGTCGCTGCCGTCCGGGTCGGGCACGAACTCGTTCAGCAAGACGTCGCCGGTGCTCGGGAAGCACTGAAACAACGGGTTGGCCGCCCCCAAGGTGGGGTCGTTGCTCAGGGTGAAGTCGTCGCCGGAGAGATCGGTATCGACCCCGTTCTGCTTGCGCGCCAGCGACGCGCCGTCACCCGGCATCGGGGCCACGCTGGTGGCAGCCGAGCCACTGTCGTCGACGACCTCCTGCAGGTTGTCCTGGTCGCCGTACACCACCGTGTCGGCAATGGTGTCCTTGCAGTCGGTGAGCCGCACCCCGTCGCCATCGCTCCCGTTGCCCAGGCCGAGGGTGGAGGTGAAGTCGGCGCTGGTCACCAACTCCTCACCGACCACCAGGTAGCCGCCCGCGGGGATCGACGTCTCGGCGGGGAACTTGAACTTCGCGCTGTAGCTGTCGCCGGAGGTGGCGGCTCGAATCACCCAATCGTCCAAGCGGAGCGTATCGGTAGCGTGGGCGTTGTAGACCTCCACCCACTCGGACCCGGAGTCGGTGCCGGCGGGGTTGGGCACGAACTCGTTGATCACGACCCACCCGGCCTCCTCCTCGCAGATGGGAGCCACGGGGTTCTCGGCGCCGGGGGTGACGATGTCGGGAATGAAGAAGTCGTCGCCGCACAGGTCGGTGTCCACCCCCGCTTCCCGGCGCGCGACGCTCTCTCCCGAGCCGGGCTTGGGCGCGATGCTCAGCGCGATGTCGCCCGAGTCGTCGATAAGTTCCTGCTCGTTGTCCTGGTCTCCGAACACCGCGGTATCGACGACCGTGCCCTCGCAGTCCACCAGGCGGATCCCGTCCCCGCCGGTGCCGGTGCCCATCCCGAGCCGGCCCTCGAGCGCCTCATCGGTGTCGGCCACCATGGCCTCGCCGATGAGGAAATAGGACTCGGCACCGATCACCTGACCCAACGAGATGGTCGCCCCGCCCCCGTAGTTGTCCCCACTGGAGGCGATTCGGATGGCCCATCCCTCGAGGCTGACCTCCACAGCGAGGTCGCTGTTGTACAACTCCACCCACTCCAGGAACACCTCGCCGTCGTCGCCGTCGGGGTTCGGAAGGAACTCGTTGATCGTGACCGTAGGGAGTTCCGTGGTGGGCTCGCACGGTGGCAGCGCGGGATTGGCGGCGCCCGGGGTGGGGGCGTCGGGGATGAAGAAGTCGTCGCCGGACAGGTCGGTGTCCACACCGGCCACCTTGCGCGCCACGCTCTCTCCCGAGCCGGGCTTGGGCGCGATGCTGGTCGCCGCGCTGCCCAAATCGTCGACCACCAGGTCCTCGTTGTCCTGGTCCCCGAACACCACCGTGTCGACGACGGTGCCTTCGCAATCGATCAAGCGGACCCCGTCCCCTTCGAAGCCGGTACCCATCGCGATGGTCCCCGCCACCGGTTCGTCGGTGTTGGGCACGGAGGACTCCCCGATGAGGAAGTACGACTCCGCCGCGATCTCCTTCCCCGCGGAGAGCGTGACCTTGAGGTTGTAGCTGTCGCCATTGGAGGCCACCAGGAGCGACCAGCCTTCCACTTTGACCACGGCCGACTCGTCGCTGTTGTACAGCTCGACCCATTCATACCCGGTGTCCGCGCCGTCCGGGTTGGGGAGGAACTCGTTGATGGTGACGTCCGGCGGCACCGCAGTGGCCTCGCAGGGCGGCGGGGTGGGATTGGCGGCCCCGGGGGTGGCGGAGGGGGCGATCCAGAAGTCCTGTCCCGAGACGTCGGTATCGACCCCGTCGTAGCGGCGCGCGATGGCCTGGTCGTCGCCGGGCTTCGGCGCGAGGTTGGTGGCCACCGCTCCTCCGTCCTCCTCGATCAGATCCGAGTTGCTGGAATCTCCGTAGGCCACGGTGTCGACCGGGACATCACCGTTGTCTGGCTTCGTGAGCTGGAGGCCATCCCCACCCGTACCGTTGGGAAGGCTCATTCCATCGATCAGGTCCGCGGTGACCGGGCAGTTGGCCTCGGTCTCGCAGATGACGAAATACCCGCCCACCGGAACCACGTGGGTGTTGTCGAAGGCCACCTGGGTCGAGTAGGTCCCACCGTCCTTCAATTTCGTCGCGGACTTGAGCTTCCACCCATCCAGGTTCTGCGCATCGTCGCCCTCATTGTAGAGCTCGACCCACTCTCTGTCGGTGTCGGTGCCGTCGGGGTTCGCGATGAACTCGTTGATGACCATTCGCGACCCCTGGGCGAACGCCGTGGCCGGAATGAGTGCCGCGACTGCCACAACGGCGAGGAAGCTACGCATCGTTACCCCTCCATCTTGGGGGCCATGATAGCCAACACTGGGGGGAGCATGTGATTCAGGTTCGGCAACTCACCAAGGTCTACCGCGTCCCAGTCAAGCAAGGCGGATTCTGGGCTTCTCTCAAGTCTGTCTGGAACCGGCAGTATCGAGACGTGCGCGCGGTGGACCGGATCGACTTCGACATCGCGCGGGGCGAACGGGTGGGATTCCTCGGTCCGAACGGCGCGGGCAAGACCACCACGCTGAAGATGCTCACCGGTCTGCTGCACCCCACATCGGGCCACCTCGAGGTGCTCGGGTTCCGCCCCCAGGACCGCCGCCCGGAGTTCCTCAAGCAGGTGACCTTGGTGATGGGGCAGAAGCAACAGTTGCTCTGGGACCTCCCGCCGCTCGACACCTTTGCGCTCAACCGGGCCCTGTTCGACATCCCCCACGCCCAGTACCGCGAGACGCTGGACGAACTGGTGGAGTTGCTCGACCTGACCGCGTTCCTCGACCAACCGACCCGCAACCTCTCCCTCGGCCAGCGGATGCGCGCCGAGCTTGCCGCCTCCCTGCTCCACCGACCCAAGGTGCTCTTCCTCGACGAGCCCACCATCGGCCTCGACGTGGAGGTCACCGCGCTGGTGCGGAAATTCATCGCCGAGTACAACCGCCGCTACGACGCCACGGTGATGCTCACCAGCCACAACATGTCCGACGTGGCCTCGATCGCGCAGCGGATCATCCTCATCGACAAGGGCGCGGTGCGCTTCGACGGAAGCCTGGAGGCCTTGTCGCAGCGCTTCGGCGGGGGACGCCGGGTGGTGGCGAACGGTCCGGCCGAGATCCTCGGTCCCCTCGGCTTCCAGGACGTGGATGGGCGCTGCGTGGCCACCGTGGAGGGGGAGCGCGTCAACGAGGTCCTCGCCGCGGTGCTGCAGCAGCTCCCGCACGCCGAGGTGACCGTGGAGGACCCGCCGCTGGAGGAGGTCATCTCCCGGGCCTTCGGAACGAAGGACGAAGACGTGGGGGCGCCGGCCTGCCCATGAGCCTGCCGCACACCCTGCGTGCCGCCCCCACCCTGTTCCGGATCGGGTTCGCCGAAGTGGTGGCCTACCGGGCGGAGATGGTGATCTGGGTGCTCACCGCCACCATGCCGCTGATCATGCTGGCGCTGTGGAACGCGGTGGCCGCGGACGGACCGGTCGCCGGGTTCGGACAGGTGGATTTCGCCCGCTACTTCGCCGCGACCCTGGTGGTGCGACAGCTCACCGGGGCATGGATCCTGTGGGAGCTCAACTACCACATCCGCACCGGAAGCCTGTCCCCGCTCCTGCTCCGCCCCATGAACCCCCTGGTGTACTCGGGGGTGTCCATGGTCACCGCGATGCCCTTCCGCATGGTGATCCTGGCCCCGCTGCTGGGCGCCCTGGTGCTGTGGCGGCCGGCCCTGTGGCAGGTCCCGGACCTGCAGACCTTCGCGCTGTTCCTGGTGAGCGTGGTGCTCGCCTGGGTGATGTCCTTCCTGATCCAGGCGATCTTCGGGATGCTCTCCTTCTGGCTCGACCAGTCGATGGGCCTGTTCGGGGTGTGGTTCGCCACCTGGGGTTTGCTCTCCGGCTACGTCGCCCCCATGGACGTGCTCCCAGACGCCATCCGACCGGTGGTGGACTGGCTGCCCTTCCGCGGGATGCTCGCGGTCCCGGTGGAGCTTCTCGGCGGCTTCCTCACCGCCCAGGACGCCTTGGTGGACATCGCGGTGCAGGTCGGCTGGGTGGCTGTGCTGACCGCCCTGGCGGCCTTCATGTGGAAACGCGGGGTCCGCCGCTACGGAGCGTACGGTGCCTAGCGCGCTACGGGTCCCCGCCGCACTGCTACGGGTGTCGCTCTCAACCGCGATGCAGTACCGGAGCGATTTCCTGTTCGAGGCCCTCACCGGGCTGCTGCGGACCGCCGCGAACGTCGGCGCCCTGCTGTTGGTCTTCCTCCACCGCGACCAGGTGGCCGGGTGGTCCATGCCCGAGGCGCTGCTGGTGATGGCGCTGTTCCTGCTGATGAACAGCCTGGTGCAGACGCTGATCGAGCCCAACCTGGGCGCGGTGGTGGAGGCGATCCGAAAGGGTACTCTCGACCTGCTCCTGATGAAACCAGCCGATGCGCAGCTGTTGGTCTCCCTGAACCGTGT
>JAFDJI010000348.1 GCA_019307545.1 Deltaproteobacteria bacterium
GGGCGTGGTCCTACCTGCTGATGCGCGCCAAGGTGCGCTTGGCCTACCGAGGCGACCTCGCGCTGTCGGTGCTCGGCGACCTGCTGGTCGCGATGGTCGGCCTCGCTGCCGTCGCGGTCCTCTACCACCACGTCTCCCACATCCGCGGCTACGACCTGTGGGAGGTGCTCACCAGTTGGGGTCTGGCTCAGGCGACCCTGGGTGTGTTCTGGACCGCGTTTGGCGGCCTGAACACCCTGAATCGCCAGTACATCCTCGGGGGGGATCTGGACCGGGTCCTCCTGCGCCCGCTCGATCCCTACCTGCAGGTGATGCTCGACCACCTCGATCCGGGCGCCCTCCTCCTCACCGTGCTCGGGCTGGGCGTGTTCACCTGGGGGTGGCTCGGTGGTGGGGCCCACGGTGGCGTGTCGCACCTGGTGCTCCTGCCGGTGTTCCTGTTGTGCGGAGCCCTGCTGATCGCGGGGCTGCTCACCGCCGCCGCCGCGCTGGGCTTCTGGTTCCACCACCAGGGCACCGCGGTGGGCCTCCTGTCCCAGTTCTCCGGATTCGCCCACTACCCCCTGGAGGTGCTTCCGCGTCCCTGGGCCATCCTGGTCACCACCGCGCTGCCCTTTGCCTTCACCGGCTTCTTGCCCGCCACCTTCTACATGGACCGCCCGGAGTGGGCCCCGTTGGTGGTGCTGCAGCCGCTGATCGGGATCTCGCTGTTTGCGGCAGGGTACGGGTTCTGGCGGGTGAGCCTCAGACGATACGAATCAGCTGGTCATTGAGGACGGCGGGTGCTGATCGCGGGGGCCCAATCGCGGTGAGACTGACGCCGGGCTCGACGGCGGGAGCACTCCACCCTGGTCGCCGCCTACGGCGTTCCCCTGCCCATCCTGCGCATGGGCGGGGCCCCATGCCTCGAAGCGGCGCTTCGGGTGGAGCGTCTCAGCCGTTCAGCCCGGCGTCAGCAGAGCCTTTTGGTGTCTGTGTGGTCTCCGTCCGTTTGCGGAGGGCTCCTTCCGTCATTCGGCCGATACCAACGACCAGGTACCGGACTACGGCGGGAATCCCGATCCGGAGGCACTGTGACTGCATTCACCGGCTTCGCACTGTACGAACAGGGCGCACTGCCGCGCCCGATCCGCCGGTCCCCGCCGCCTCTCGACGATGACCAGGTGCTGGTCCGGGTGGCTGGGTGTGGGATCTGTCACACCGATCTGGGGTTCATCTACCGAGGCATCCGGACCCGCCACGCGCTGCCCCTCATCCTCGGCCACGAGATCAGCGGGGTCGTGGAGGAGGCCGGCGCCGGGTTCGCCCACCTCGCGGGCACACCGGTGGTGGTTCCCGCGGTCCTGCCGTGCAACCAATGCGACGACTGCAGGGCTGGTCAGACGATGATCTGCACCCAGCAGATCATGCCGGGAAACGATGCGGACGGTGGCTTCGCCACCCATGTGGTCCTTCCCGGGGCCGGCCTGTGCCCGATCCCGGGCGGCAGCGCCGATCCGGATGCTTCCCTGGGCGACGTACCCGGCCTCACCCTGCGACACATGGCAGTGGTCGCCGATGCGGTGGCCACGGCCTACCAGGCCGTCGAGCGCTCCGGGTTGGGCCCCGGGGAGTTGGTGGTGGTGATGGGGTTGGGCGGGGCCGGCGGATTCGCAGCCCAGATTGCGGCCGATCGCGGCGCGGTGGTGGTCGGCCTGGATGTGGACCCCGATCGGCTGGCTGCGGGTGACCAATTCGGGTGCCGCAACACCCTGTCGCCCCTGGGTCGCCACCCCCGTGAGATCCGCGCTCTTGTCCGCGACGTGGCGAAGGAGTTCGGCGCGCCGCTCACCCGATGGACCATCATCGAGTGCTCCGGCACCGCCGCGGGCCAGCAGACCGCGTTTGGCCTCCTGGTTCCCGGGGCCACCCTGATGCTCGTCGGCTACACCCTCGAGAAGGTGGAGCTCCGCCTGTCCAACCTCATGGCATTCGACGCCAGGGCGCTGGGCAATTGGGGCTGTGACCCCGCCCTCTACCCGGCGATCGTCGACCTCGTCCTCCAGGGCCGCATCGCCCTGGTTCCCCATTCCGAGATACGTCCCCTGAACGAAATCGGTTCCGCCCTGGAGGATGTCCACCACGGGCGGGCACAGCGGCGTATCGTCCTGGCCCCGTGAACCCTGGCTGGAGCCCCCATGACCACTCCGATCCGTACCGAGACCCTTCGAGAGGGGCAGGTGGAGCGCATCGTCCTGGACCGCCCCAAGGCGAACGTCCTGGACGCGGAGATGTTGGGCGCCGTGCGCGCCCACGTCCGGACGCTCTCCTCCCGCAGCGCCCTGAAGTTGGTCGTGTTCGAAGGGGCGGGTCCCCACTTCAGCTTCGGTGCATCGGTGCAGGAGCACCTGCCCGCGCAGGTGGGCGACATGCTGGCGAGCTTTCACGCGTTGTTCCGCGAGTTGGAGGACCTCGGCGTGCCCACCGCGTCGATCGTCCGCGGGCAATGTCTCGGCGGGGGCTTCGAACTGGCCATCGCATGTGGCCAGGTGTTCTGCGATCCGTCGGCCCGGTTCGCAGTGCCGGAGGTGACCCTGGGCGTCTTCCCCCCGATCGCCGCACTCCTGCTGCCCTGGCGGGTGCGGGGTGCTGCCGCGACCCGTCTGGTGATCACCGGCGAGGTCGTCGAGGGAGACCAGGCGGTCGTCCTCGGGATTGCGGACGTCTGTGATCCCGACCCGGAGGGCGCGCTTTGGGGCTGGTTCGATGATGCACTGGCGCCCAAGTCGGCGGTGGGGATACGGTTTGCATGGCGTGCGGTGCGGCAGCCTGTCGCCCGCGCCCTGGCCGAAGACCTGCCTGTGCTGGAACGGATGTACCTGGATGACCTGATGTCCCACCGCGATCCGGTGGAGGGATTGAATGCGTTCCTGGAGCGGCGAAAGCCGCGATGGGACCATCGGTGAGTCGGGCGGAGATCGTCGACTGGGCCAGGGCCCTCTACGAAGATCTGGACTTCGGCGCGGCGCGACAATGGTGTTCCGAAGGCGGCAAGGCCGCGGGCTACCTGCCGGTGTACGTGCCGAAGGAGGTGATCTGGGGCGCCGGGTTGCTGCCGGTGGGGATCCACGGCGCGGGGGAACACCTGGAGGTCATCCGGGGAGACGCCTACTACCAGTCCTACATCTGCCATTTCCCGCGCTCGGTGGTGGAGTTGGCGCTCACCGGTCGCCTCGACATGCTGTCCGCGGTGCTGTTCCCGTCCACCTGCGACGTGATCCGCAACCTCTCGGGCATGTGGAACGTGCTCCGACCCGGGGTGTACGTGCGGTACATCGACGTGCCGCAAGTGCGCGATCCGGTGGTCGCCGGCCGGTTCTGGCGCCACGAGCTGCAGACCCTGTTCCACGACCTGTGCGAGGTCGCGGGTACGGCGCCCGACGAGGGCGCGTTGCGGCACGCGATCGCTCGATACAACGAGGCCCGAGAGGTGATTCGGGACCTGTACCGGGCCCGGCAACAGACGCCCTGGCGGGTGCCCTCCGAGGAGCTCTACCTGCTGCTGCGTGCCGGAGAGTTGGTGCCGGTCGACACGTGGATCGACAACGCCCGCGCCTACCTCGCGGCCACCGAGCACGGCGACGCCCGGAAGCAGGACAAGGTGCGGGTGATCGTGGTGGGCGCCTTCTGCGAGCAGCCGCCCCTGGGTCTCATCAAGACCGTCGAGCGCGCTGGGTGCTACATCGTGGACGACGATTTCCTGCTCGGAAACCGGTTGCTCGACGGCGCGGTACCCCTGGGCGACGACCCACTCGGGGACCTGGCCCAGACCTTCCTCCGCCACGCCATGAAGAGCGCCATCCTGTTCGAGGAAGACCCCAAGGGGAAGAGGACCCTCATGGCGGAGCGAGCACGGGCGGCGGGTGCGGACGGCATCATCTTCGCCGCGCCCTCCTTCTGCGATCCGGCACTGCTCGACCGCCCGATGCTGCGTGCGGGGGCCGAGGCGGCCGGCATCCCGTGCATCGCCTTCAAGTACTCGGAGAACACCGCCCAGTTCCAGCCCTACCGGGAGCAGGCCGGCACCTTCTCCGATTCCATCAAGCTCTGGGGAGGGAGGTGATGGCCGACACAGACCGACCCAAGGCGCCGAAGGACCGCTCGATGGTCCTGCAGAAGCAGATGATCGGCGATCATTTCCGCCGCTTGGAGGCCGCGCCCGAGACCAAGGAGCCCGTGGTCTACACCTTTGTCCCCGGCAACCTCACCGAGCTGGTGCGCTCCTTCGACGCCCTGCCGCTGCTGCCCGAGATCAACGCGCTCCAATCGGGGATGCGGGGCAAGAGCCGCCACTACATCGCCGAGGCCGAGAAGTCCGGTCACTCCGAGGACGTGTGCACCTACGTGAAGTGCGACATCGGGATGATCCGGTCGGGGAACATCGGCCCGACCGGCACGCGCCTGCCCAAGCCCGATCTGCTCCTGCTGTCGTACACGGGCTGCTACACCTTCATGAAGTGGTTCGAGCTGCTGCGGGAGGAGTACGACTGCCCCACGGTGTTCCTCCACGTCCCCTACCAGGGAGACGGCACGATCGAGCCCGCGCACCGGGCGTACATGGTCGACCAGCTGCGGACGAAGGTCATCCCCGCCTTGGAGGAGGTCACCGGGCGCCCGTACGACGAGGACCGCCTGAAGGAGCTGTTGGGGTTGAGTGCGCAGGCCGAGGACGACCTCGTCTATGTGCTCCAGTCCGCCCGCGCCCGGCCCAGCCCGATCGACGCCTACTTTGGCGCCGTGTACTACGTCGGTCCCATCTTCAGCGCATTTCGCGGCACACCCGAGGGCGTCGCCTACTACCAGGCGCTCCGTGAGGAGGTCGCGGCGCGGCTGGCCGCCGGACTCGGACCGACCACTCCAACTGGCAGCCCCGACGAGCAGAAGTATCGGCTCGTGGTCGAAGGGCCCCCCAACTGTCTGGAAGATGTTCAGCGAGGAGGGCGCGGTGGTGGTCGCCTCCACCTACTCCAAGGTGGGCGGCACCTACGATTTCGGCTTCCGCCACGACCCCTCCGACCCGCTGGGGACCCTCGCGGACTACTGTGGCGGCTGCTACACGAACCTCAACCTGCCCTCTCGCATCGACATGATCGTCCACTACCTGCAGGAGTACGAGGCAGACGGGTTCCTGATCAACTCGGTGAAGTCCTGCAACTCCTTCTCGGCGGGGCAGCTGCTCATCCTCCGGGAAGTGGAGAAGCGCACCGGCATTCCCGGAGGGTTCATCGAGTCGGACCTGGTGGATCCGCGGTACTTCTCGGCCGCCAACATCAAGAATCGGCTGGAGAGCTACCTTCAGATGGTGGAGGCGCGGCGGCAGGGGGGGGCGGGGTGAACTGCTACGTCGGCATCGACCTCGGGTCCACCACCACCAAGGCCCTGATCCTCGACGAGGACGGCAACATCCTCGGCAAGGGCATCACCAACTCCCGCGCCAACTACCACCTCGCCGCGGCAGTGGCGCGCACCGAGGCCCTCAACACCGCGCGGTTCGGCCTGCTGCGGCGCGAGGTGGAGCGGGAGGCCGGGACCGAGCTTCTGGAACGGCTGCTCAAGGCCTTTCGGGTGGAACAGATGCTGGCCCAGCTTCTGCGGCTTCGGGAGTACGTGGAGGCGGAGGTGGCGCAGCGGGTTGTGGGCCACCTCCAACCGGCCACCCGGGAGGTGCTCGAGGAGCTGTTCACCCGCATCGAGGCTGAGGAGGTCGCCTGGGCTTCCACCAAAGACGCGCCCCGGCGTTCGCACTTCTTCCGGGACATCGTGGGGGCCGCCTGGACCCGGATCGCCGAAGCGCTGGCCCGGGAGGAGGGGCCCAACTTCGATCTGCTCCTCGGGCTGTACGACAAGTGCATCCTCCGGGTGGAGAACGAGCCCCTGGCCCTGGGCTTCGAGGAGCACATCGACTCGGCCCTGAAGCGGATCGGCGAGGCGCCCGCGGTGCGTCGGGGTGTCGAGGCCGCGGTGGCGGTGGAGCTGGTCGAGGCGAACACCGTGGGCACCGGCTACGGGCGGGCTCGCCTGCCCTTTGACAAGGCGCAGATCCGCTCGGAGATCCTGTGCCATGGGCTCGGGGCGCACGCCATGTTCCCAGACACCCGGACCGTGCTCGACATCGGTGGCCAGGACACCAAGGCCATCCAGGTCGACGGGAGTGGCATCGTCACCAGCTTCCAGATGAACGACCGGTGCGCGGCGGGGTGCGGGCGGTACCTCGGCTACATCGCCGACGAGATGAACATGGGGGTGCACGAGCTCGGCCCGCTCGCCATGCAGAGCACCCGCACCGTGCGGATCAACTCCACCTGCACCGTGTTCGCCGGGGCCGAGCTGCGGGAGCGCTTGTCCCTGGGCGAGAAGCGAGAGGACATCCTCGCGGGTCTGCACCGCGCGGTCATCCTGCGCGCCATGAGCTTGCTCGCGCGCTCCGGCGGGATTCGCGAGGCGTTCACCTTCACCGGCGGGGTCGCCAACAACCAGGCGGCCGTGGCCGCGTTGCATGGGCTGGTGCACGAGAACTACGGGGCGCTGACCTTGAACATCTCGCCCGACAGCATCTACACCGGGGCACTCGGAGGGGCGATGTTCGCCAGACGGGGGGCCACCGGATGACCATTGCCGCGGGAATCGACGTGGGGAGCGGTGCCGTCAAGGCGGTCGTCGTTCGGGTGTCCGAGGAGGGCGAGGAACTGCTCGCGCACGTCGTGGCCCGCATCCGCAGGCGCGACATCGCCTCGGTGGTGGACGACGTGTTCGACAAGGCGGTGAAGGCTGCTGGCGTCGACGCCATCGACTATGTCGCCACCACCGGCGAGGGCGAGGACATCCCCTTCGCCACCGGCCACTTCTACGGCATGACCACCCATGCCCGTGGGGCGCTGTTCCTGGAGCCGCGCGCCCGGACCGTGCTCGACGTGGGCGCCCTGCACGCCAGGGTCGTCGCGATGGACGAGCGCGGAAAGGTGTTGAACTACCGCATGACCAGCCGTTGCGCGTCCGGGTCGGGTCAGTTCCTGGAGAACATCGCTCGGTACCTGGGCGTCTCCCTCTCCGAAGTGGGGGAGCTCTCGATGTCTGCCCGGAATCCCGAGGGCGTGAGCTCGATCTGCGCGGTGCTCGCCGAGACGGACGTCATCAACATGGTGTCTCGGGGTATCGCCACCGAGGACATCCTGCGTGGGATCCACGACAGCATGGCGGGTCGATACGCGCGGCTCCTGCGCTATGTGAAAGCGGAGGGCACGGCGTTTGTCAGCGGCGGGCTCGCGAATGACATCGGTCTCGTGGCTGCCCTCGCGGACGCCCTGGATGCGGACAAGCGCCGCGCGGGACGTCCCCTGGAGTTGGTCACCCACCCCTTGAGCATCCACGCCGGCGCTATCGGCGCAGCCATCTGGGGCGCGTTCCGCCACCAGGTGCTCGGCTTGGAGGAGGCAGCATGGCACGCGCCGAAGACTGGAGCGGCGAGCGCGATACCGGGCTCGTGATCCGCACCCTCGCGGACGGAGACCTCGAACGTATCGTTAGCATCGACCAGCAATACAGCGGCCGAAACCGCCACACCTGGTTCGAGGGCAAGCTCAAGCGGGCCTTGAAGGACAGCGATGTCACGATTTCCCTGGGCGCGGAGCGCGATGACCTCCTGGTGGGG
>JAFDJI010000033.1 GCA_019307545.1 Deltaproteobacteria bacterium
GGCGCGGTTCGGCGAGGGCATCGGCGACTGGCTGGTCGCAAACGTCGGCATCGAGCAGCGGCACGTGATCGCCGACGACGAGGCGACGAGCGACCTCGCCGTGCACGCATCCCGCACCGCCCTGGAGCGCGCTGGGCTCGCGCCCGAGGACCTCGAACTGGTCATCGTAGCCACCGACACCCCGGACTTCCCCTCCCCCGCCACCGCCACCGTGCTCCAGCACAAGCTCGGGGCGAGACGTGCGGGCACCTACGACATCAACTGCGCCTGTGCCGCCTGGGTCACCGCCCTCGACATCGCGAGTCGGCACATCGCCACCGATCCCGAAGTCGAACGGGTCCTGGTGGTCGGTGCGTACGGGATGACGCGGTTCGTCGACCCCCAGGACAAATACACAGCGACCCTGTTCGCAGACGGTGCGGGGGCGGTCGTGCTCGAAGGTGGGGCCCAGCCCGGGTTTCTCGCTGGAGCGCTCGAGGCCGACGGCCAATGGTACGACGCCCTCGGCATCTACACGGGCGGCACGGTCGACCCCTCCGGGACGCACAGGGTGGAGTTCGCGCGGAAAATGCCCGCCACCTTCAACCTCGAGCACTGGCCGCCCCTGATCCGCCGGGTGCTCGCCAAGGCCGGCCTGGGGGTAGACGATATCGGTCTGTTCCTGTTCACCCAGCTCAACCTCCGCACCATCGAGGCGACCATGACGGCGCTCGAGCAGCCCATGGACAAGACGTGGTGGATCATGGACAAGTGGGGCTACACGGGCTCCGCCTGCATCCCCATGGCCCTGGACGACGCCTGGCTCGCAGGCCGCCTCCACCCCGGCGACGTGGTCGTGTTCTGCGCGTCCGGTGGGGGGGTTTCCCTGGCCGCCGCGGCGTTCCGGTGGACGGCGGAGGCCCCCCGATGAGCGTGGTCGGCGACTGGATGGGGCGGGGCGCGACCTACTGGCCCGAGCGCACGGCGGTGGTCGACGACGCGTCGGGCGAGCGCTTCACCTACGCCCGGATGAATGCCCGCGCCGACCGCCTGGCCACCTGGCTCAGAGATGAGGCCGGCGTGCGCCGGGGCGACCGGGTCGCCACGGTGGTGCACAACGGGGTCGAGGCCTTGGACGTGTTCTTCGCCTGCGGCAAGCTGGGCGCGATCCAGGTGCCCCTGAACTGGCGCCTGCACCCCGAAGAGCTGGCCGCGCTCATCGACCAGACCGAGCCGCGCGTGGTCGTGTACTCCGAGGCCTTCCGGCCCGGCCTGCAGACGATCGCAGCCGACCGGGCGTCGGTCACAGCCTGGGTCCACCTCGACGGGGAGGGCGTGCCAGGCAGCACCGCGTGGGGAATCGCGCTCGACGGGCCCTCCGAGCCCGTGTCCGAACCGTCGCTGGATCCCGAGGACGTGGCGTGCCTGTTGTTCACCGGCGGAACGACGGGGCTTCCCAAGGCCGCGTGCATCTCCTACCGCATGATCGCCTGGAACACCCTGAACACGGTCATACACGAGCTGGAACGCGACGACATCACCGTGACCCACACCCCCCTGTTCCACACGGGTGGGCTGCTGGTCTACACGGTGCCCCTGCTCACCCTGGGCGGTACCGTCGTGGTGATGCGCACCTGGGACCCGGGGCGGATGCTGGAGGTCATCGAGCGGGAGCGGGTGACGATGTTCTTCTGCGTCCCGACCCCATTCGAGATGCTGCGCGACCACCCCCGCTTCGCCGAGGCCGACCTGTCCTCGGTGCGGTTCCTCACCAGCGGTGGCGCTCCCCTGCCCGTGGCCCTGATCGAGGAGTGGCGCGCGGTGCACGAGGTGCCCTTCAAGCAGGGCTTCGGGATGACCGAGTTCGGCCCGGGCGTGTTCAGCATGGGACCGGAGCACGCGGTCGCCAAGGCGGGCAGCATCGGACGGCCCAACTACCACGTCGAGGCGCGCGTGGTCGGCGACGCAAACCGACCGGTACCCAACGGCGAGGTGGGCGAGTTGGTGCTCAGGGGCCCGTCGGCGTGCTCCGGCTACTGGAACGACCCCGAGGCGAGCGCCGCCGCCAACGACGACGAGGGCTGGTTCCACACGGGTGACCTGGCCCGCGTCGACGAAGAGGGGTTCTACTTCATCGTCGACCGCAAGAAAGACCTGTTCATCAGCGGCGGCGAGAACGTGTACCCGGCCGAGATCGAGCAGGTGCTCCGGCGTCATCCCGACGTGGCCCTGTGCGCGGTCGTCGGGATGCCCCACCCGAAGTGGGGTGAGGTGGGGTGCGCCTTCATCGTGCCGACCCCCGGGCGGGTGGCGAACCCCGACGCAATCCTCACCTGGCTGCGAGACCGCCTCGCCGGGTACAAGGTGCCCAAGCGGGTCGAGGTAGTAGACGATCTACCCCTCTCGGCCCAGGGCAAGGTGCTCAAGCGCGTCCTCCGCGACCGGCGTTAGCCGGCAGCCGGGACTCGTCCTGGGCTCCAAACGACTCCTCGACGCCTACCTCCCGCCATGATGCGGACGTTGGTGCGGAGATAGGACCCTCCGGATTGCGCGCACCCGGTTATTCACGCCGCATGAACGCTCCCAACAGTTTGAGTGGCCTCCAGGACCTGGGCGTGATCGACGAGGTCGTGCGCCCGCTGATGTCCGGCAAGGAGGCCCAGGTCTTCCTGGTCGCCAGAGGCGGCGAGCACCGGGTTGCCAAGGTCTACAAGGAAGCGAACGACCGCAGCTTCAAGAACCGTGCGGCCTACGCCGAGGGGCGACGGGTCAGGAACACGCGGCGTCAGCGCGCGATGGACAAGCGCACCCGGTACGGCCGCGCCCAGGAGGAAGAAGCCTGGATGTCCGCGGAGGTCGATGCGATCTACCGCCTGTCGGCGGCCGGCGTCCGGGTGCCCCAGCCCTACCACTTCATCGACGGCGTCTTCGTGATGGAGCTCATCGCCGACGCCCGTGGTGAGCCGGCCCCTCGGCTCGTCGACGTCACGCTCACTGGCGACGAGGCCCGCGGCCTGTTCCAACAGCTCGTGCGGGAGGTGGTGCGCATGCTCTGCGCCGGGCTGGTGCACGGCGATCTGTCCGATTTCAACGTGCTGCTGTCGGCCGACGGTCCGGTGATCATCGACTTCCCGCAGGCGGTCGACGCGGCCAAGAACAACAACGCGCGCAAGCTGTTGATCCGCGACGTGAACAACCTGCAGCGCTTCCTGTCCCGGTTCGCGCCGGAGCTGCGCAAGAAGCGGTACGGGCAGGAGATCTGGGCGCTCTACGACGCGGGCAAGCTCGAGCCGAACACCCCCCTCACCGGGCGATTCAAGAACCGGAAGGGGAAGGCCGACACCACGGCAGTGCTGCGCGAGATCGAAGCGGCGGAACTAGACGAACACATGCGCCGCGATCGGTTGGGGCTCGCCCCCCATCCGCCGCGCAAAAACTCCCGACGTAACCTGGAAAATGCAGCCCGCCTCGAGGCGAAGCGCGTCGCATCCGCGTCGAAGATGGCACAGGCGAAACCGACGCCGACCACCGACTTGCTGGATGACCTCGACGCGCTGCTGATCGTCGGCGGCTGACCGCGCCGCGGGGAACAGCGGTCGTGGTGTCCGAGTCAACGGTACCGGCCGTTCTCCGGATCGATGTAGTCGCACACACTCCCGGACTCGCTGTACACGAGCGCCGTGGCCTCGACACCCTCGGCCACGTTGCGGCGGTAGAGCGCCCCCGCGGTGCCCGGAAGCTGCGGACTGGTCCACCGGGCGAACCCCACGAAACAGGCGACGCCCACGCCCACCAGGGCCAGCGCCCCCCACGACCTCCAGCCCGGTCGCACTATGGCTCCAGGCTGAACAGCACACCGCCAAACGCGATGTACGCCATCAGCAGGGTGAGCATGATGTTGAAGCTCTGCCCAACCAGGTACAGGATGATCGGCTTTCCACCGACAAGCTGGCTGCTCAGCTCCCGGAAGTTCGACTCGAGCCCAATGCTCACGAAGGCGATGCAGAAGAACCAGCCCCGAAAGACCTTGGACTGGTCGAGCACGCTGCCCACCTCATCGGGTCCCATGATCGGCATCAGTACCAGGCTGAAGATCAGCGAGGCGAGCACGAATCCGACAATGAACTTCGGGAATCGATACCAGATCTCCATGAGGCCGGGGCGCGGCCCGTCGGCGTCCTGTTCGACACGCGCCACCCAGAACACCGCCACCAAGAACGCAACCACGCCGATCAGCACGTTCTGGATCATCTTGACCACCGCGGCGACCCGCTCTGCCTCCTCGCCGAGGAAGGCGCCGGCCGCGACGACAGCTCCGGTGGAGTCGATCGTCCCCCCGAGCCACGCGCCACCGACCGCCTCGGGGAGGCCCAGCGCCTTGGACAGCGCGGGCATGCCGATCATCATCGCGACGGTGAAGATCATGGTCATGCCCACAGCGAGGGTGAGCTCGGCCTTCTTCGCCCGACAGGCCGCAGCGGTGGCGATGGCAGCCGACACCCCACAGACCGAGGTGGCGGCGGCGATGATGATGACCAGCCGCTTGGACGCCATGTCCAGCCACCGGGTGCCGAAGAACCACATGGCCACGATCACCGTGGGCGTGACCACCCAGGCGACCAGCAGGCCGGGCGCGCCGAGCTTGAGGATCTTCGAGAACAGGATCTCGGCCCCGAGCAACACCAGGCCGGTCTTGATGAACATCTCGGACTTCGCACCCTCGCGCAGCCAACTTGGAGTCCCGACCGTGTTCGAGATGGTGAGCCCGATGCCAAGAGCCCAGATCGCGTAGCCCAGACCCCACGCCTTCATCGTCTCCTGGTGTGCCAGGAAGTAGGACAATGACGACAGCAGGAAGATGACGCCAAAGCCCGCGAGGTACTTCTTCCAGTCGCACTGCATCACCACGACGCCGATCGCGGTGAGCCCTGCCAGGCCCACCGCGAGGAGCCCCAACGGGGGCAGCAGATCCGTCGGAAACGCAGCCAGCGGATTCGTCGACCACTTGCCGATATTCGGCACCTTCGCCACCACACCGACGACCACGAGGGACAACAAGACGGTGGAGAACCAGATTGCCCACCAGTCCTCGCTCAGGTAGAGCTCGCGCCAGCCGAGCCGCTGGTCCATGACCTGCGAGTCCCCAGCTGTGCAAGCGACTTCCTCCTGCTCCGCCATGAGCCTCTCCCTGTCAGGGCAACGAGAACCGGAACGTCGTGCGCAGGGAGCCGACCTCGGTCTGCTCGTAGTTCACGGGGTCGGTCTGATCGAACACGAAGGTGCCGGACCCATCGTCGGTGGCCGTTCCCATGCTCGTCCACACCTCGTCGAGGCGGAAGTACACGTGCCACGCGGTGTCGGAGTCGAAGCGCAGGCCGTAGCCGCCCTCGGTGGGGCGCGGGTTCCCCTCGTCGGGGGGGCAGTCGTCGAACACGTAGTGGAAGGGCCCGCGGAACACCCGGTCGCACGCGGCACAGTCCATGGGGCGATGCTGCAACAGGGGTGAGGTGTAGTGGATCAGGCAGTCCTGTACACCCGCGAACTCCGCGAGGGGGTTGGCGTCGAAGTCGAAGCGCACGTCGAGGTCGAGCGCCGTGGGCCACGTACAAAGCTCGAGGCCGTCGCAGTCGGGGTCGTCACAGTCGACGAGGCTGTCCGCATCGCCGTCGATCCCGTCGTCGCAATCGACCTCCACGCCCTCCTCGGACGTGTCGTCCTGGGGCGTCCACCCCCCGTTGCAGCCCCCCACCAGGAACAGCGGCACGGCGAGGGTCGAAGGGCGACTGCAGAGCGTCATCGGCGCCTCCACGGCCCACCCTCTAGCCCGGATGCTGCGCATCGGCCTCGAAGGCCTCCTTCCAACCGGGCAGCAGCGGTGGAGGTAGTGGCATCTCGAAGCCCGGGTACAGAGCCCAGGCCGACGGGTTGAGCTTGCGGAACGGGGCTCTGGCGGGCAGGTCCCCGAAACGCTCGAGGTTGCGCGAACCCCACGCCACCCGGGCGAAATAGTACAGGAAACGCACCACCTCAGGCAGGTCGGTCACCCACCTCAGGAACACCGACAGGCGCCCGGGCTCCCTGGCCAACTCCGAAGGGGGGAAGCCGAAGCGCTCCATGGTCTTGCGGTTCAGGTACTCGAGGAGGCGGATCTCGCGGGCGTCGTAGTCGTGCCACCGCTTCACGGGCGGGCCGAGCTTCGTCGCGGCGGACTGGAACCACGGCACCGGCGGCAGGTCGTCCCCCACGGGAAGGTGGGCCGCGTGGTCGAGCACCTGGTCGCTCCAGGGCTCGCCGACGTGCCCCAGCACCTGCTCCATGGTCTCTCGGGGCGCTTCGAGCAGGTCCTCCAGCCGGATCTCGAGGATGCGATCGCGGAAGGGCGCCACCTGCCTGCGCTCCGTCCCGCAGAGCATCGAGCCGGCGACGATGCTGCGCGTCCCCCAGGGCATCCGCGACAGGGACCGCAGCATGCCGCGCGGGTCGCGAACGATGCGGATCACCCGGGCGTCGGGGTAGTCAGCGAACAGGCGGGGGAGGTTGCCGGCATGGCTGGGGGTCTTGTCCCCGAATCGCACCTTCCCGTGCTCTGCGGCCTTCGCCCGCATCACCGCGGTGTACAGATCCGAGATGTGCTCGCGGGTCAGCGGTCGCGACAGCCCCTGCAGCACGGGTTCCGCGGCCACCCGCAACCACCGGAAGGAGAACGAGTGCGCGTACCAGCGCAGAAACGCCTCTGCGCCACGCTTCCACGGGAACACGCTCTCCCACACGTAGAACGACGCCTCGTGGGTGAGGTAGATGCGCGGGTGGGCGCAGAGCATCATCCGCAGCAAGGTGGTGCCGGATCGCCCCGTCCCGATGACGAAGATCGGGCTCCGCTCTGGAACGATGGCGTCGGAACCCGGCACGTGCCCCCGCGGGTGGGGGCTCAATGTCACCGCTCGGAGACGCCTGGGCAAGCCCCTGGAAACGCCATCAGCTTGAAGCCGCGATCCACCATCGTTACCGTGCACGGGAACGAGGGCGGGTGGCTGGAGGGGCAGCGCGGTGAAGGTCTACGTCGAACCGAGCCACCGGCGCATCGCTCCTTTCGACGACCCGCCGTCCGAGGTGCTCATCGCGAACCGCACCCTCGGGGACTGGCAGAAGCGGATGTTCCGCGACGCCGGGCTGACCGTGGTCGATCGCCTCGAACCGCCTTGCCTGGTGGTGCCGGACACCCTGTTCACCACCGGAGAGGTCCTGCGCCGGTTCGCGGAGGGCGCCACGGGGCGTAACGCGGTGCTGGTGCTCGCCGAGTCGCTGTTCGGGCAGAACACCACCCACGTCCAGCCCGGCGTGCACGCGGTGGAGGGGGGGTGGCGGTTCGACGCCGTGCGGTTCGAGAGCGGGGGCGACGAGCCGGCACAACCCGTGGTGATCGACCCGGAGGAGAAGCGGCTCCCCCTGCGCCTTCCACCCCAGTTTGGGGGCCCCACCGAGATCGCCCTGCCCCGCCACCCGGTGATGACGGTGCACCACTGGGTGCACATCCTGTGGGCCAACCAGGCGGCCGGGAGCCTGGAGGCGCGGTCGGTGCCGCGCTGGAAGGGCATCCTCCGCCTGATCTGGGCGTTCCTGCGGTGCTGGTCCCTGAACAAGTGGCGCGTGCTCTCCAAGCTGAACACCATCGGGCGCAACTGCGACATCCACCCCACGGCGGTGATCGAAGGCAGCACCCTGGGAGACGGCGTCTTCGTGGGCCCCAATGCCCGCATCCTCTTCAGCCGCATCGGCGACGGGGCGTCGATCCTCTCCGGCGCCGAGGTGGAGGTGAGCACCGTTGGGGAAGGCGCGACGGTGGCGCAGCGCTCCGGGGTGCGGCTGTGCGTGCTGTACCCCGAGGTGTTCACGAGCCAGTTCCTGATGCAGTCGTGCGTGCTCGGGAGGGGCGCCCTGACCGTCCCCGGCTCCTTCTCCATCGACCTCAACCTCGACCAGGAGATCCGGGTCCCCCTGGACGGCGTGCTGCACGGCACCGGTACCCGGTTTCTGGGGTCGGCCTTCGGCCACGGCTGCCGCGTCGGCACCGGGGTCTGGCTCGCGAGCGGACGCGCCATCCCGAACGGAGCGATGGTGGTCCGCGACCCGCGGGGGGTGATCGCCAGGGTGCCGGAGACCGCCGCGGAGGGGCCGATGGTGACCGTGGACGGGGCCCTGGTGCTACTCCAGCCCAAGGAGCAGGACCCGGGCTAGAGAAGCGCTTCGAGGCGCTCCGCTGCCCGCTCCGCGCCCCCGGCCCGCCGGAAGCTGTCCGCCACCCGGCGGGTCGCCTCGCGAAAAGTTGGCTCCCACAACAACCGATACACGGCCTGTCGCAGGTCGGCGCCGCGGAGCCGCCCGAAGCGCAGCCGGAGCCCCACCCCCGCCGTGACCACCTGGTGGGCAACGACGGGCTGGTCATCCTTGATCGGGGTCACCACCAGGGGCACCCCGTGGGCAATCGACTCGCACACCGTGTTGTGGCCACCGTGGCTGACCACCACGTCCACGTGCTCGAGCAGTGCCACCTGGGGCACGTAGTCGCGACGGATGAAGTTGTCGGGCAGGGGCCCGACCAGGGCCTCGGGGGCCACCAGGATCACCTGGCACGGCTGGTCGCCCAGACCCTCCACCACCGCGCGGTAGAAGCGCGCCCCCCGCTCGGCGTTCACCGTGCCCAGGGACACCAGCACCTTCGGCCCCGGCCGCAGCGCGTCCCAGGGGAAGTCCACCGGCGCGGGCCGCGCACCGAAGGCGGGACCCACGAAGGCGTAGTGCGGCGGGAAGACATCGAGGGAACCGACCAGCGCCTCCGTGGAGAACACCAGGACCAGGTGGGGTGAGCGATCGCCCTTGGGCAGGGGCTCCAAGCCGACCTCCTCCTGCAACTCCATCAGGAGGGACTCCTGCCAATCGCGCACCTTCGGAAACGCATCCAGGGCGGTTCCCACGCTGGCGGAGGTGGTGACCGACGTCGCCCAGGTGGCGCCGCGGAGGCGCGCCACCAGCGACCCGGCGATGGCCTGCTGGTCCACCACCATCACCTCGGGCGCAAAGGCCTCCGCCGCCGCATCCACTCCGTCGCGCGTCGACCGCGCGAGGGGCACGAGGAAGTCCTCCCACAGCAGCTTCAGCGACGCCATGCCCCGGGCGCGTTGGGCCCTGGCGACGGTGTCGCGGAACAGGTCCCCGTCGGTGGGTTCCTCAAGGGGGAACAGGCGGGCGCCGGGGGGCAGCAGGGCCGCCACTGGGGAGGGATGGGCCACCCAGGCCACCTCGTGCCCGCGGTCCACGAGGCACTGTCCCACCGACACCGTGGGGTTCACGTGACCCGTCAGGGGCGGCACCACGAACAGGAACCGCGCCATCAGCCGCTCTCCGGCTCGAGCCAGCCCACGATGCGCGCCCGCATCCGCGCCGTCTCCTCCCACAGCACGGAGTGGGAGCACCCGGGAAACACCTCCAAGGTGCATTGCGGCACCCGGGCGGCCAGCCGCTCCCCCTGGCCGAGCACGTCCGACTCCGCCCCGTAGAGCGCCAGGACCGGGCAGGCGATCGCCTCGTAGGCCGCATCTTCGTAGGAACGGGACGCCGCGATGTCGGACACCAGGGAGGTGTCCTCCACCAGCGCTCGTGCCTGGGTGGCGAGGCGGTTGCGCTTGCGCTGAGAGTGCCGACCAAGCCACTTCACGAAGGAGGCCGCGATCCGCTCTTCCCGCGCCCGACCCTCCAGCGCCAGGGTCCGGGCCATCGACGCGCCCCAACCCGGCTCGGGCAGGAGCGCATCGGTGAGCACGAGCCCGGCACACCGGCTCGGGTGCGCCAGGGCGAAGGCGATGGCCAGCAGCCCGCCGAAGCTGTTCCCCACCAGGTGCACCCGCCCCTCGACTTCCAGGTCGAGCAACGCGGCCAGCTCCGCCACCAGGGTGTCCAGGTGGTAGCCCGTGTCCGGGCGCTCGCTCCGGCCATGTCCGCGCAGGTCGTACAGCAAGGCCGAACGGCGCTGGGCCACGGGGTTAGCCACGGTGAAGTACCAGCTGGAGAGGTTGTCCATCACCAGCCCGTGCAGGAACACCACCGTCCCCGGCCCGGTGCCGAGGCACTGGACATGCAGGCGGAGCCCTCCGACCATGACCTCAGCCATCGAGGAACTCCTCCAGGTGCGCGGTCATGGCCCGAGGCGCCTCCACGGGCACGAAGTGGCCGCCCGGAACCGTGCGCAGACGAGCGTCGGGCAGGACCCGCACCAGGCGCTCAGCACCGGGCAGGCACCCGGACGTCTCGCCATACAGCAGCAGGGTGGGACACCCGACCTGCGCCAGCGCGTCGTCGTCGAGGTCAGGCTCGGCACGGACGTCCGAGAGCAAGGTGCTGTCTTGGGTGAGGAACCGCAGCCCCTCGAGCAGACGACGGACGCGCCGCCCACCCCTGGCGACGTCGGCACGCACGCGCTCGGGCAGCAGCTCCAGCAGGGCGTCCGGGCTTCGGCCCAGGGCGTCGTCGAACACCTCGGCCCGCCCGGGCGGAAGGGGCACGTCCAACAGCGCCAGGCGACGCACCCCTTCGGGATGACGCAGGGCATGGTGCAGGGCGATCAGACCCCCATAGCTGTGGCCCACCAGGTCCACCGGTTCCTCGATGCCCTCCATGGCGAGCAAGGCCGCCAGATCGCCTTGCAGGGTGGCAAGGTCGTACCCGGACCGGGCGCGGTGAGAGCGACCGTGGCCGCGCAGGTCGTACAGCAGCACCCGGTGGCGTTTCGCCAACACCGGCGCCGCGGTGAAGTACCACTGCGCCAGGGAGCCGAGCAGCAGGCCGTGGATCATCACCACCGGTGGGCCCTGCCCCATGGAGACGACGTTCATCGACACCGATCGACGAACGCCACGACCTCACCGACCCGGAGGCCGATGATCTGGTCGAGCTCCAGGTTCGAGAGCCATCCGACGAAGTCGATGTGCGCGCCGTAGTGGGTCTGCACCAGCTCCGCGAGGGCGACGAACTCGATGCTCTCCAGCTCGAGGTCGTCCGAGAACGAGGTGTCCAGGCCGATCTCCACCTCGTCGGCCCAGTCGTCGCCGATCACCTCGCGGATGAAGCCGACGAGGGTGTCCAGGGTCGATGGTTGCATCGGGTCGATGGTCATTCCAGGGTCCACGCCACTAGATGGGGTCCGTCCTCGACGAGCCCAACGGGGGTACCGTCCACGACGAGGCGCCGGTCGTCGCCCCCCTGTACCACGAGGTGCGCCAGGTCGTCTCCTGGCGCGAGGCCCCGAGCCTGGGCGACGGCCCGCTGCGCGCACCGGATCCGGGTGGTCGCCGGGTCCGAGCCCGCCTCCGCGATGTCGATGCCGACGGCCCGCCCCTCGGCGGCTAGGGCTACCCACACCGAACCCACGTGGGCCACCGAGACGCGGAGATCGCGGGCGGCGAGCGCGCCCTCGAGGACCCACTTCGACGGCTGGATGCCCAGGGGAACCTCCACCGGGAACAACGACCCGGTGCCACCGGTCCACAGCAGGTGTCGCAGCGCGTCCTTCGCCACCACGCGATCGTTGAGGAAGGCTCGCTGGAGTTGCGGCTCAGCCATCAGCATCGCCTGGCGCTCGGCTTCACCCAGGTACCGCCGCATCAGCCACTCGCGCGAAGGCACCCGGCATCGCCCCTCGTCGAACCGAACCCAGGGCCCGCGAACCTCGGAGAGCAGGTTGCGTTCGGGTTGCCGCATCACCTGCCACACCTCGGCGTCGGTTCCGAACCGGTGATCGGTCCACCCACCGATGCGGCACCACAGCCGCCCCTGGTGAACCAGCTCGAGATCGGCGCGCAGCGCGCGTTCGTCCAGGGAGCGGATCCGTACCCGGCACCGAACCGCGGCGCCAGAAGGCGGCGCGGGGCCGAACCACGCCACTGAGTCCACCCCGACCGGCATCGCGAGCTGATCGCGATCCTGGGTGACCATCAGCCAGTACCCGAGGAGCTGGCCGGCGTTGTCCAGCGGGGCGCCAGGGGCGTCCGGGGGGTCGATCACCCCATCGATGCCGGTGTCGTCGTAGGGCCCCAGCTCCACCACGCCCTGGTACCGGGGCCCGTGGAACATCCACCGATCCGCGTAGAGCACCTCGGCGGCGACGGGAGCGGGGCGTGGGGACCACAGCGGACCGAGGTCGGGGGGCGGTGGGTCGGGCCACCGGGGTGCCATCCGGATCCGTGCCTTGGCGTAGTCCACCACCTCCACCTGCAACCAACCGTCTTCAGATAGCTCCGCCCGCAGCTCCACCTCCACCATGGGCTCGACCACCAGCCACTGGTGGACCCGGAGCGCCTCGACTGCGACGGCCACCTGCCCCGGGGCGAGGGCACCCGCTGCCTCCAAGAGAAGCTCCAGGGTCATGGTCATCGGCACCACGGGGTAGCGGTCGGAGAGACACGCCCACCCCTCGGGCTGCGGGAAGAAGGCGTGGTCGCGCAAGGCGGGCACGGTGTGTACCGACAAGCGCCGGCGCGCAGACCACCGGGCGGGCTCCCGGCTGTGCAGGGCGCGCACCACGTCCTCTCCCGCCCGGCTGAGCGCCTCCATGGTCCGCCCCAGCTCCGCCAGGATGGGGCTGTCGGGGGGAACCGGCGCCCCGGACCGCTCCCGCGCCGAGAGCAACCCATGCAGGGAGGGGTCGAGCCGAATCAGGGGGCTGCCCAGGGACAAGGGCACGGTGACGCGCGGGGTTGGCGTCGCCACGAGCCCCTCCATGTCCACCGCTGCCCCTTCCACGAAGAGGGCCAGGGCCAGGTTGCGTAGCTGCGCCATGCCGCTGCGGCGCTCCTCGCTCGCGCTCACCGCCAGGTGGGGCCGCTGCCCCAGGCAGTCGTCCACGAACCCCACGAGCGACCCGGTCCCCACCTGGACGAACACCCGGAAGTCCCTGGCGTACAGCGCTTCAATCAGCTCCCGGAACCGGAGCGGCCGGACGAGGTGCTCCACCGCCAGGGCCCGGATGGCGTCCGGGGTGTCCGGATAGGGCGCACAGGTGGTGGCGGAGTACAGCGGGGTCTCGGCGGGCCGCACCGGGAGGGCGGCGAAGTGGCGCCGGTGGGGTTCCAGGTAGTCGGCAAACAGTGGCGAGTGGAAGCCCGATCGGAAGGGCAGCACCTGACAGATCACGCCTTGCTCGATCAACCGTTCGCGGGCGACCTCGATGGACCGGGCGTGCCCGCACAGGATGACCTGGTGCGGGCAGTTGTCGTGGGAGACGGCGATCCGGTCGAGGCCGGCGATCGCGGCCTCGGCCTCCTCCGACCCACAACCCGCCGCCGCGAACGCCACCCCGGGGACCTCGAGACTGCCCGGTCGCAGGCTCACCAGCAGGTCGTCCACCGCCTGCTCAGGGAGCACCCCCGAGGCGATCATGCCCGTCCACTCGCCGATGCTGTGGCCGGCGTACGCGTCGGCCCGCACCCCGAGCCTGTCCAGGACCGCGTGCAAGAACCGGCCGAGCGCCACCACCCCCCACCCGGTCTCCTCCAGGTCTGTGGGGCGGGTGCACTCGGGCGGCGGCAGGTCGAAGTGCGACGCGACGCTG
>JAFDJI010000034.1 GCA_019307545.1 Deltaproteobacteria bacterium
TGGCCGCGCGGAGCTGGACGCGTACGACCTGGTAAATCCCCGCTACGGCGAGCTTCGCGAGGGCACCGCGGTGCTGGTCTATGTCACCGAGACCTTCACCCGGGCCCAGCGGGTGAAGACCGATGGCGGACACCAAGACGAGTACCCGGTGATCAAGCTCAACGACGTGCGCGACTTCCCCACCGGCATCTATGACTACAACGTGATGACCAGTACCTTTGTGCCGCTGGACGGGCACCTGCCGCTCGGTCTACCGACCAAGGTGAGCCTGTCGGTGCAGGAGTGGTGCGGCCATGTGTACGACCAACTCATCGTCGATCCCGGGCAGCTCCAGCGAGTAAGGCACAGCTACTTCGATGGGGAGGCCGACGGGAGTTGGGTCGAGGCCATTCCGGAGGGCGCGGTGTTCGGCGACGCGCTTCCACTGCTGGTGCGCGGGTTGGCGGGCACCCTGGTGGAGCCGGGGGAAACCCGTACGGTCCCCTACCTGCCTACCCTCCTCGACACCCGTCTGGCCCACCAGCCGCTCGTCTGGCAGGAGGTCACCCTCAGCCGCAGCGCCGGGCCCCGAATGGTGCAGGTCCCGGTCGGTCCCGTGGAGGTGTTCACCATCACTTCTCGGGTGACGGACGGCCCGGAGACCACTTGGGACGTGGAGGTCGCGCCGCCCCACCGATTGATGGGCTGGTCCCGCTCTACGGGGGAAGTCGCGGTGCTCCGCGGGACCCTGCGCAACGACTACTGGAACCACAATGACCCAGCCGGCAAGGAGCTGCTGTCCGAGATGGGGTTTGCCCCCTCCGGCGACTAGGAGGGGCTCTTCCCCGGGTGGCTGGCTCGCCTCCGTTCCAAGCGCTGCGCGATCAGGAAGGCCACTTCCATGCTCTGGGCATAGTTGAGGCGTGGGTCGCAGAAGGTTTCGTAGCTCCGGCCGAGGTCCCCTTCGGAGAGCTCCTGTGGGCCGCCGACGCACTCTGTGACGTCGTCACCGGTCAGCTCGAAGTGCACCCCGCCCAGGTTGCCTCCCGTCTCTTCGTGGATCTCGAAGGCGTGGCTCAGCTCGGCGAGGACGCGATCGAAATCGCGGGTCTTGAAGCCGGTCCCGGTCTTGGTGGTGTTGCCGTGCATGGGATCGCAGGACCAAAGGACCTGGCGGCCCGTTTCTCGTACCGCCGCGATGTGTCTGGGCAGCAGGTCGGCGATCCGGTCGGAGCCATACCGGGTGATCAGGGTGATGCGACCAGGGGTGTGGTCGGGATCAACGACCTCCAGCAGCTCCGCCAGCTCCTCGGGAGCCAGGGTGGGACCGCACTTGACGCCGAGGGGGTTGGCAATGCCCCGGAAGTACTCCACGTGCCCACCGTCGAGTTGGCGGGTGCGGTCACCGATCCACAGGAGATGGGCGCCCAGGTTGTACCACCGGTCGTCGACCTGCTCGGTCTGTGCTTCCTCGTAGGCCAGCAACAACCCCTCGTGCGACGAATACAGCTCCACGGTGCGCAGGGCGGCCTCGCCACGGATGCCGACCGCTTCCATGAACTCGAGGGCGCGGACGATGCGCTCCTTCATGTCCTCGTAGTCCGCCCGATGCTTGGGCTGTCGGATGAAGCCCAGGTCCCAGTCCTGCGCGTGGTGCAGGTCGGCGAACCCACCGTCGAGCAGCGCGCGGGTGTAGTTCAGGGTGCTCGCTGAGTGGAAGTAGGCGCGGACGAGGCGGTCGGGATCCGGATCGCGACCGGACAGGTCGTGGGTGTTCACGTGGTCGCCGCGGTAGCAGGGGTACTCCACCCCTTCGACGACCTCGGTGGGGCTGGAGCGGGGCTTCGCGTACTGCCCGGCGATGCGCCCCACCCGCACCACGGGGGTGCGCGCCCCCCAGGTGAGCACCAGGCTCATCTGGAGGAGGATCTTCAGCTTGGACTCGATGGCGGTGCGGGAACAGTCCTGGAACCGCTCGGCACAGTCGCCGCCCTGGAGGAGGAACCGTTCCCCGCGCGCCGCCGCGGCGAGCCGTCGGCGAAGGGTGTTCACTTCTCCCGGGTGCACCAGGGGAGGCAGGGAACGCACCAGGGACAGGGCCGCCTCCACCGCAGCGGGGTCGGCGTACGTCGGCTGCTGATGGATCGGAAGGGCGCGCCAGGAGTCGGGTGCCCAGGACATGCGATCACCTTGTGGAGATGGGGAAACGGCCCGATATCGGGGCGCCAGTTGTAGCGCATCCCAGCAGGTGGAACCGGCGCGGATGGGTGCTGTCATGGTGCCACGCTTGCCACGGATCGGCCGCCGCTTGTTATGCTGCGCGCCATCTGAGGCGCTCAAGCCTTAGCCCAATGGGGGTTCTCCGATGACCAAGCGAATCGTCACCGCCGGGGCCGCGGGTATCGCACTGATCTTCGCCCTGGCCTGTGGCGGGAGTTCGATCGATACCAGCATCTTCGTCTCCACCACTGGCGGTGGTGGAACGACGACCTGTCCCGCTAGCGCCGCCACGGGCGAGAGCTTTGCGGACGGCGCCCGAGTGGTGCTGCTCGGCATCCACACCGATGACGCCTACGCGGGCTCGGAGTGGGAGAGCAAGATGCCCCTCGGGGGCAAGGTGCAGGGCGACCTGCACAACAACGGCGAATGCTGGTTCGGTGGTGGCTTCCTCGGTGACGAAGGCACCGACTTCTACTTCTACAAGGCCGCCTTCAAGGCCGAGTAGGCACTCCCCCCGGGCCGCGACCCCGTCGGGGGTGACCCGGCGGGGTGAGGTGCGCCTCGGGTCAGCAGTCAGCAATCAGCGAGGATGCCGAACAAACCCGGCTGATGGCTGAAAGCTGACAGCTCAGTTCAGAGCAGGTCGGCCGACTTGCCCATCACCACGTAGTACCAGCCGATTGAGTTCATCCGGTAGTAGAAGGTGATCTCCCCATCGCGGTAGTTCTCGAGGTATCCCGAGTCGCGGTCCTTGACGCGGGTCACCAACTCCTCGTCGTCGAACTCGGGCATGCGGATGGTGCGTGCCCGCAGGGAGCTGCCCTTGTACTCCTTGCCCTTCTTGGAGGAGCGGATGACGATCCTGGCTTCCTTGTCCAGCAAGAACGCCTCGCTGTCGTCCTTGAGCTCATCGATCTCGAGCAGTTTCTCGATGATGTAGTCGAAGGTGAGCTCGATGGCGGAGACGCCGAGGAACTCGTCGTCGTCGTTGTACAGCGACTTGGCGCAGGGGAGGATCAGGCCGAGGCCGGTGGGGTCGATATAGGGCGCGCCCCAGGTCGGGATCTTCCGCTTCTCCGCGAGCTTGTACCAGGGGGTGGCCCGCGGGTCGTAGATCTCCGCATACCCGCCGTGACCGGGGAACCCGCTGTAGGCGCCGCCCTTGAGCCCCACATGGGCCCAGGCAATTGGCGCTCCCACGTCCTTGATGAGGCGGTCTGCGCGCTTGCGGGTGTAGGTCGCGGCCTCCTCGGAGTGGCTGCGGAGAAGGACCGTCCGGTAGTAGCGGCTCAAGGGCTCCAGCCGCCTGAGGTCGTTGGTGCTCGGTTCGGGGTCGGCGCTCTTCGCGAGCGCGTTCACCGGGAAGGCGAGGCTCACCGGCATGCCGTAGTGCCGGGAGGAATCCAGCTCCGGGACGGCGTCGGTGTCGTAGTCCGAGCTCCAGTACAGGTCCGGGGTGCCCGGGCTGAGCCGGCCGAGCATCTCCACCGAGGAGGCACCGAGCACGCCGACCATGCCCTCGTAGCGGACGAAGTTGCCGTCGATGATGGCGGCCTGGGTGGCGACCTTGGTGAGGACCTCCGAGAGCGCCTCCTCGCGGGCGGCCGCGGCGATGCGCTGGGCCTGGTAGTAGATCTGGCTGCCCAGGGTGATGATCGAGAAGAACAGGAACCCCGCCACGATGCCGAGCAGGGTGATCTCCTTGTGCTTCTGCATCCACCGCAGCACCTTCTGGAGGGGCATGTCCGGCTTGGCCTTCACCGCGTCGTTGCGCAGGTAGCGCTTGATGTCCTCGGCGAGCTCCCGGACGTTCTCGTACCGATCCTCGATCTTCAGGGAGGTCGCCTTGGCGATGATGGCCTTCAGCTCGGTGGCGATCTTGTCGTTGGCGTAGTGGCGCAGGGGGTCCTTCTCCCCTTCGGTCTGGCGGGTGATGATCGCCATCGGGGTCTTGCCACTCACCGCCTGTCGGAGCGAGACCAACTCGTAGAGGATCAGGCCGAGTGAGTACTGGTCGCTGGCGGCGGTGAGCTCCTCGGTGACCCCGTCGGCCTGCTCCGGCGACATGTACTGGGGCGTCCCGATGATCATCTCGCCTTCGGGCTTCTGCGTGGAGTCGAGGGTGACCCAGGCGGTTGGGGTCTTTTCGGTCGGAGTCGGCATCACCCGGGCGATGCCCCAATCCATGATGTAGACCTCTCCGTAGGGCCCGATCATGATGTTCTCGGGCTTGAGGTCGCGGTGGATCACCCCTCGGCTGTGGGCGTAGTGCATCGCCTCGCAGCACCTGAGGAACTGGTCGAGGCGGGTCTCCAAGGCGTGCTCTTCGTCGCGTTTCTTCTTCTTGTCGTAGAACTCCCAGCACTCCTCGACCAGCAACCCCATGGTCTTGCCCTTGATGAGCTTCATGGAGTAGGCGAGGGCGCCAGCGCCGGTTTCGTCCAGCGCGTAGATGGGGACGATGTTCGGATGGTCCAGCTGGGCGGTGATCTGGGCCTCGGCGTAGAACTTCGCCGCCAGCGTCTTGTTGCGGAGGATCTCCTCGCTCATCTCCTTGTAGGCGACGGTGCGCTGGAGGTCCATGTCGGTGGCGAGGCGCACCTTGCCCATGGCGCCTTCGCCGACGAAGCCGATGAATTCGTAGCCCCGACCGACCTTGCCAGACGCCGAGGACTCACCCCGGGCACGACCGGGCTTGCGGGTTGCCCGCGCCTGGCCGGCGTCTTCTGGGCGGCGACGGCTGCGGCGGGGGGCGCCGGGACTGGTGGAGGTGTCGCGGGTGCGCTTGCGTTTGCGCTCACCGGTGCTCCGGGCGGAGGCCTCGACCGGCTCGGGTTTCTCCTCGGCCGGAGCTGCCTGGTTGGCCAGGGTGCCGTCCTCGAGTGCCTCCTCCTCCCCATTGGCACCATCGTCACCCGAATCCACCACCAGAGTGCCATCCTCGAGCTGCGGGAGCGCTTCGCTGATGGCTTGGAGTGCTTCGGGCTGCAATACGTCTCGTTCGACGAGGTCGAGGAGGAACTCCATCAGGTTGCCCGAGCCGCGAGCCTCGCAGAACTCGGCGAACGCAACGTCGAAATCCTTGGTCAACGACCCCTGGACTTTCGCTTTCAGTTCGTTGATTTGCATGTTCACCCTATTGCCGCCAGAGGGTCCGAACTTACCATGAGCCGCATCGGTTGTGACCGGCGTTGCGCGGCGCTACCGTCTTGCGAAGGGAGGCCTCGTGCGCGCTGGCTCAATGGTTCCTATCGCGTGGCTCATGGCTCTGTTCGCCTGTTCTGGTACCGAGGACCTGCCCCCCTGCGAGGGTGGGGGCACCCCGTCCGCACTGATCGGTGAGGACGCCGATGGAGAATTCCTCGCCTGGGAGGACGGCGATTCTCTGGTGTTGTCTGATGACGGCGGGTCCACCCTCGGGTTCTGGTTCGACTACCGCCTCACCGGACTGGACGCGACCCTGCCGGTGACCGTCGTGCTGCGGCTTTCCTTCGACGGGGGATCCTCGAACGACTACCTCGCTCAGGCGAACCTCTCCTGCCAGGATCCGGGGCCAGCGCGCTACACCGCCTTTGCCGCGCTCCCGGCAGAGTACCAGTCGGCTCCCGAAGGGCTCGACGGGACGTCGGCCGGGGTGGATACGGTGTTCACCGACGGTCGAGGGGTGAGCGCGGATGTGGTGGTGGACCTGGTGGTGGACACGGGCACATGACGTTGCTCATCGCGCTGGCGGTGTTGGCCGATGCGCCCGCCCATGCTGCGGAGTGCGATCTGCGGAGCGTGCGGCCTCCAGCGGAGACGCCCGACGCCATCGCCGCGGTGGTCTCATCGCCCGAGGACGACGCTCCAGTGCGCCTGGCGGTGGGCAGTCTTGTGCTCGCGAGGGCGGACGAGGTGTGCGGTGCGGAAGCGCTCGTTCGGGTGGTGTCGGGCAACTACTGGTACAACGTGGGGGATGCTCCGGTCGCGATGGGTGGGGATCGGCTGTGTGTGGACCCCCGGTGGCTGCAACCGGTGCGCGAACCGTGGCTGTTGGCGATGCGACCCCCGCCGGACACCGCGCCGGATGAACGTGTCCCGGTCGGCAGCCTCCTCACCGCCCCCGCCGAGAGCCCGGTGGACTGTGAGACGGCTTCACTTCGGGTGGGGGAGGCGGAAATCGCCGTGGAGGCCCTCGCCTTCGCGCGGCCCGCTGACGAGGGTCAACTCCTGGCCGCGCGCCGGGTGCAGGAGGCCTGGACCCACCACTTCGGTCCCCTTGGGCTGGAAGCAGTGCCCTACACCGACTGGGGCTTCGTAGGGCTGCCCATGGTGCGTTTCTCGGGTCGGGATGAGATCCGGGCCACCTGGGCGGCCGAGGACCTGGTCACCGAAGCGCAGCGCGAAAAGGCGGTCACCTCGGAGGGCCCGCGCCGAGAGGATGGCGCGCCGTATTACCTCCATTTCCTGGGGGCGGACCCGCGCTTCGCCGACCTCTGGGCACGCCCCGGCACCCTGGTGGTCTTGATCGCCCTGATCCACGGATGGTCGGACCACTGCGTGACCGTGCTCGGACGGTCGCCCGAGGTGTGCACGGTCCAGGTGGGCGACCTGGCGTGGTACAACGGGCGGCGGCCCGATCCACTGGGTCACAGCGACCACTTCGAGGGGCGGTGCGTGGACTTCCGCCTGTTCCGTAGCGATGGTTCCCGGTACGAGGCGTACTGGAACCAACCAGACGACAGGCCGGGAAGGCCTGATGCCTACGATGCGGAGCTGACTCGGGCGTTTCTCGCCTTCGCCTTGGCGAACGCCCCGGTTTTACGGGTCTATTTCAACGATCCGACCGTCCACCGGGACCTTGCCGGGGTGGAGCCCTCGCCGGGACACGATGACCACCTCCACATGTGCTTCGCGGGGGAGTGACCGGTGTTCGAGAAGAAGCTCGACATGCTGTGCGCGCGCCACGGGCTCGGCGCCGAGGCCCGAGAGGAGTTGCTCGAGCTGTTGCGGACGGCAGGGTCGGCCATGGAGCCGGGCGTGACCCTCGTCCCCGGGGATCCGCACGCGCTGGAGTCCGCGACCCATCCCTCCCGATACCTGGAGCTTGGCCTCATTGGTCGCGGTGGCATGGGAGAGGTTCGCCAGGTGCGAGACCTGGAGCTGAACCGGGTGGTCGCGATGAAGATCCTGCGCCGGGAGCTGGAAAACCACCACCCGACGGTGTCCAGGTTCGTCGAGGAGGCGCAGGCGACCGCCCAACTCGAACACCCGGGGATCGTCCCGGTGCACGAACTGGGGCGGCTGCCGGACGGACGGCTGTACTTCACCATGAAGAAGGTGCGCGGCCGCACCCTGGCCGACGTCATCCAGGAGGTCCACCAAGCGTCGTCTGGTGCCGACTGGGCGCGGGGTCCTTCTGGGTGGAGCTTCCGCCGCCTGCTCGACGCCTTTCGCCGGGTCTGCGAGGCCGTTGCATACGCGCACGCCCTCGGGGTCGTCCACCGGGACCTCAAGCCGGCGAACGTGATGGTGGGCGAGTACGGGGAGGTCCTGGTCCTGGACTGGGGCCTGGCCAAGGTCCTCGGGCGACAGGCGCTGGACCTCGACGGTGCAGTAGAGGTGGACGGGCTCGGCCTGGAGACCGATGATCCCGATGACCTGCGGACCAAGATGGGGAGCGTGTTCGGCACGCCGGCCTACATGTCTCCGGAACAGGGGCGCGGTGATGTGCACCGGATCGGACCCACCAGCGACGTGTACTCGCTGGGTGCCATCCTCTACGAGATCCTGTCTGGCAAGCGGCCCTATGGTCAGGAAACGAGCAAGCGCATCCTGCAGAAGTTGCTCGCGGGTCCCCCGGCCAGCATCGAGGTGCACCATCCGGTCCCGGATGTCCTGATCCACATCTGTGGGCGCGCCATGGCCCGCGACCCGACGGACCGGTTCCCCGAAGCCTCCCTGGTCGCGGGGGAGGTCGGAAGCTGGCTGGAGGGAACGCGGCGTCGGGAGCGCGCGCTCGACGCCATCGATCAAGCCGATGGGTTGGCGCCGCAGATCGCCGAGCTGCGACAGCGTGCAGAGGTCCTCCGCCAGCGCGCCGCGGACCTGCTCGAACCACTGCCTCCCGCGGCGCCGGTCGTACGCAAACGCGCCGGTTGGGCGCTCGACGACCAGGCGATCCGAATGGAGCGAGCCGCAGACCTGGTGGATGTCACCCGCAACGAGTTCCTGTACGCCGCGCTCACCCACGCCCCCGACCTGGTGGAGGCGCATGCCCGCCTGGCCCAGCACTTCCAGGGCTTGCACGCCCAGGCCGAGGGCGTCCGCGAGGAGGCCGCCACGGCGCGGTTGGAGGCGGTACTGCGCACCCATGTCGAGAAGCTGGAGGAGTTGGACCCCGAGGCTTCGGAGGTGGCCCGGCTGCGCGCCTACCTGGAAGGACAGGGTGCCCTCAGCCTGGTCACCGACCCGCCCGGGGCGAAAGTGGATCTGCACCGTTTCTTCACCCGGGATCGCCACCTGGTGACAGAAAGGGTGGGCGGACTGGGCCGGACCCCGGTCTCGGAGGTTCCGCTTCCGGCTGGGAGCTACCTGCTGCGCGTGCGAGCGGCTGGGCGCAACGAGATCTCCTATCCGGTGCGCATCGAGCGGGAGAAACACTGGGACGGCGTGCCGCCGGGGGGAAGCGCGCCACTTCCGGTGTACCTCCCTCGGGTGGGAGAGCTCGGTCCCGGGGACCGGTACGTCCCACCTGGATGGTACTGGAGCGGCGGCGACCCGCGGGCGTCGGGGGCTCTTTCGCGCCGCCGGGTGTGGATCGATGGGTTCGTGATGAGAGCCCATCCGGTGACCAACGCCGAGTACCTGGCCTTCCTGGAGGCGCTGGTCCGCGACGATCGGGTGGAAGAGGCACTTTCCCACGCGCCACGTGCCGAGGACATGGTGGGGGACGAGGCCGACTTGCTGTTTGCGTGGCTGGGCGACCGATTCACCCTCGACCCGGAGGACACCGGGCGGATGCTCCTGCAAGACCAGCCAGTGGTGGGCGTCGACTGGCACGGCGCCCAGGCCTGGGCCGACTGGCACGCGCGGTTGTCGGGCTTCGCCTGGCGGCTCCCATCCGAGCTCGAATGGGAAAAGGCGGCCCGGGGCATGGACGGTCGGTTCTTCCCCTGGGGGGACTTCCTCGACCCGACGTTTTGCTCCATGCGGGACAGCCATCCAGGTTCTTCGGGATGCGCCAGCGTGGACAGCTTCCCGGTGGACGAGAGCCCGTACGGCGTGCGCGGCTTGGCGGGCAACGTCTTCGAGTGGACATCCGATCCCTACCTTCCGGAGGGCCCCGAGGTGATTGGCGGTCGTCCAGAGGGGGGGCAGAGCGGGGCGCGCGTGCCACGAGTCGCGCGTGGTGGCGGATGGAGGAGCCCGGCCCGGTTCGTCCGGGTTTCCAGCCGCGTTCGCAACGATCCGAGACTGCGGGCACTCGACCTCGGGTTTCGTGTGGTGAGGTCCTTGGATGGCGAAGCGGTTGACGGGTCGACGACCTCCCGCGGATAATCTCGACGACCGCCCATCCCCCCGAGGGCCATGACGACACAGGATCCACTGGTCGGCCACACCCTGGCCGGCAAATACGTCATCGAGCGCTTGGTACGGGAGGAAGGCCTCGGAAAGGTGTACGACGCGGTGATCCTGCCCCAGCGGGCGCCGGTATCGGTCAAGCTCCTCCATCCCCATCTCGTCGAGGACAAGGAGTCATTTGGCCGGTTCGGGCGCGAGATGCTGGCCACCGCAGCCATCAGTCACCCCAACAGCGTGAGGATGTTGGACTTCGGCGAGCATCGGGGCATCTTCCACTTCCTCGTCCTGGAACGGCTCTGGGCCCGTACCCTCACCACTGAGCTGGCGGCGTTGGGCCAGCTTCCCGTAGGGCGGTCCTGTCACATCTCGGCACAGATCGCGAGTGTGCTCATCTCGGCCCATGCCGAGAAGATCATCCACCGCAACCTGTCGTCGGACAATGTCCTGCTGCTCGAGAACGCGATCACCGGGGACTTCGTAAAGATCCGGGACTTCGGGACATCGCGACTGTTCGACGAACGGGGTCAGGCCGATGACGACATCTCGGACGTCGACACCCGGGTGGGCTCGGTGGCGTACATGTCCCCAGAGTACATCGAACAGGGCATCGTCGATCCGCGAAGCGACCTGTATGCGATGGGGGTCCTCCTGTACCAGATGCTGACCGGGGAACCCCCGTTTACCGGCCGTCCCGGCGACGTTCTGGACGCCCATGTTCGCATGACGGCGCCTCCTGCCTCGTCGAAGGCCGCGGTACCGCTGTGGCTGGATGCACTCATCGCCACCCTGTTGGAGAAGGACCCGCTCTTGCGCCCGCGCAATGCGGCAGAGGTGCTGACCGCGCTGCAGCGGGGCACCAGTAAGCGGCTGGACCCACCGGATCTGGCCCCGGAGTCCGTCGCGCGCCGCGCGCGGGCTGGCGAGCCCGGTGTACTCGACGACGATGAGGAGGAGGAGGGCAGGTTCTCCATGGTGAGCGCGTTGGCCGTGGTGGTGATCCTGGTCGTCGTGGTCGGGCTGGTGGCCGTCGCGTTGGGGGTCTTTTAGGCCTATTGGGACCGGGCCACGACCACCCGAGCGGGTCGGAGCAGCCTCTGTGGAGAGCGGTACCCGATCCGGTGAACGGCGATCACCGTGCCGTCGGCCCATTGTGACGAGGGCGCGGTCCCCACGGCCTCGTGCACCCGGGGGTCGAATGGCGCTCCGACCTCGCCCAGCCGTTCAACCCCATGCCGCTTCAGCAGGGCCATCGTCCGCTGGAGGATGGCGAGGTTCCCCTCGTACCATGCACTCTCCCTGTCGGGATTGCTGGCGATGGACCGTTCCAGGTCGTCCGCCACCTCCGCCAACTCCATGAGCATCTGTTCGCGAGCCTCTCGTGCGGCGTCGGCTACTGCATCGCGTTGTTTCTCGCGGTAGCGATCGAAGTCCTGCTGCAACTCGACGTACCGGGCACTGAGTGCCTTCATCTCTATCCGCTGGGTCTCGGCTGCCTTCCGGATCTGCTCTGTTTCCTCGTCGGGAGCGGGGCGGGTGGACTGTTGGGGGACGGGTGGCCGGCGGGCAGGGACCACGCGGCCGACACGATCCCCACTCAACGGCGATTGGCGCTGCTCCCGGTACGGGTCGAAGAATGGGTCATGGCGATCTCGGCGCATGCGCCCTCCCTGGTGTCACCAACAAGAACGTAAGCGCGTCGCGGATCGTTTCCAGGGTTCCGCGGAAGGGTTCCGGGTGGGATGCTTGTTTCTGAAGGTGGAAGGCGGACAGGTGCCGGGAGGGAGCGTCCTGGCACGCAGCTTGCGTTCGTCACCCCCCGGAGGTGCACGTTGACGACCCTGTTCATCGCATTGCTGTCCCAGGCCGCCCTGGCCCTTCCGCCATCGTCCACCCTCACCGGGGAGAACGGGACGCTGCTGTGGGAGGTCCGGGAGGAGGGTGGCCAGGTGCATATCCACGGCAAGTGCTACAAGTGGGACATCGACCACACCGCGGCGCCGGACCTCTCCCCGATCCACACGGTTCGCACCAACCCCGACGGGAGCCGGGTCACCGTGGATTGGAATCCCGACGCCGTCGTGGTGACCCTCCCCGAAAAGCAGCGTCGCCACGAGCAGGCCGATGTGTGGGACGGCGACACCTTGGACATTCGCCTGGGAGAGAACGTCGTGCACGGGCGCACCGAACTCGTGTTCTCCGTCGTGGACACCGGGTCGGGAAAGATCTACCGGATGGACAGCAAGAAGGTCGGCGACGAGCAGTGCGGGACCGCGCCGTGCACCCACGTGCTGGTCCAACTCACCGGGATGCTTCGATGGGTGGGACCGAGCTTCAACTACTGGTACGACGCCCAGGGAAAGCTGCTGAGGTTCGAAGGCCCGGTTGGTGATTTCTCCGTCCCCGACGGCGGCTGAACGTATCAGCAAGCCACGCCGGAGCCCGGCGTCACGATCGTCATTGTGGCCTTGGCGCCTCTGCGATGAGCCGGAAGCTGATGAAGCAGGTGCGCATGGTCGGCTGTATGCCGGAGCGGCAGGCGCAGCGGCAGTCGTCGTCGTCGTCTCCAAAGTTGCCGCCGCGGAGCACCATCTGGCCCGAATCGAACATCGATGCGGTGATCTCCCGCATCCCGCCGGCCATGTCCATCACCCCGTACACCGAGCGGTCGACCGGGTAGGTGGCGACCGGCACGGGCGTGGGGGCTCCGGGGATGGAGCGGCGCATGTGGGCGTAGGTGGGGTCGAAGCCATTGCCCCACGGGTAGCTGCGACCGTCCGCGCCACGGGCGGCCTTCTCCCACTCCTCCTCGGTGGGAAGGCGCACGGTTCGGCCTTCCCTCTTCGACAGCCAATTGGCGTAGGCCTCGATGTCGGTCATGTTCACCGAGCACACGGCCCAATCGGGATCCCAGCCGTCCGGGAGTCTCCACTGTTGCCCATCATGGACCCAGAGGCCCCGTGCGCCTCCGAAGATCCCGGCTTCCCCGGGCACCCGCTCCCGGGCGTCCTCGAGATCGATTGTGTTCAAGTAGACCAGCCAGTCCGCCGAACGCACACAGGTGCGCTGCACGAAGCGGTCGCCGATGAAGGGCGCGCACGGGTCCAGGGGTTGGCGGGCACGGGAGTCTCCACCCAGGCGGAAGGGGGCCCCGGGTACGTAGACCCAGCCCTCTCCCACTTGCTCGGCTGTGCACAACCGTACCGTTCCCTTGTGGTGCTCGAGCCGCCCGAGAAGCACCGGGTAGCTGGCCTCGGCGAACCCGGGCGCAGCGACGGTGAGGAGGTAGGAGCCCGGTGGAAGGGGGTAGCGTTCCAGGGGCGCCTCTCGTTCGTCGACCGGTCGCGGGACCAGCCTGCGATCGGCTTCCTCGAACCGGGAGATCGTGATTGCTGCGCTGGGGATGTTGACAGCGAGGGTGATGTGGGAGGGCGTGGAGAGGATGCGAGTGTACTGGCCCGTATCGTAGATGCGAACCTGGCTCTCGCAAAGGGCCCTCCATATGGGTTCGTCCCAGGCCTCGGCGCGGCGCATGCGTTCCCACCACATAGTCGCCTGCATCTCTCGCGGGTCTGGGTCATCCGGGAGCAGGGTGGCAGCGACGATCACCTGTTCCAGAGCCTTGAGCCAGGTCGCCTCCGTCTCCCGCCGCAAGTCCTTCACCCGGTCCTCGGCCTCCCAGAGGGGGCGCTTCTGCTCCACGGGTGCAGGACCGGGCACCTTGGCGCGCAGGACGGCCGCCACCTGCTGCTCCTGGGCGACGCGGCTCTCCAACTCGTGGGAGAGCCCGAGCGCCTGTCGCGACC